>JAFDIX010000936.1 GCA_019307805.1 Deltaproteobacteria bacterium
GTTGGGGCATCGATGATGGAGAATGGTAAACTAAGCGCTTTTCATGTCAAGAACCTGGGCCTGTGGCAGCTCATCGTGGCCTGCGGTATGGCACGGCACACCGAACAAATCAAGCCGGAGCTAAAGGTCCCTCTAGAGACCTGTCACCTAATACTGGTGAACCATACGCCTCTGTCCATACGTTTTCGTTACGATGAAAAACGCTTCGACGTTGACGGGGCCTACGATGTCCGCCACGAGATCATCAAATCCCGGATTGACAAAGCCGTTGTCAAAGGGACAGGGGAGAGGTTAACACAGCCCGGCCGAGTGGCTATAGTGTACTCCCACACCGATGAGGCTCGCGAAATCCAGCGCCATATCGACTTCCTGAGGGCCCGGGGAAACCTATTGAATGACCTGGAGTTTCTTGATCTGGATGACCTGCCGGGAGTGAGAGGACTCAAAGCGCTGAGAGTGGGTATCAACCTGGAGGCTGAGGCCCTTGCCCGGACAGTTGAGTTGGCAGCGGGATAGTCCGGCCTGACTCACCGGGCCGGCTACCCAAACATCTTCTATTTGAATTCACTGCCGTCAATATCGTTATCTTCGATCACCTGTTCCAGATCGCTTCCCACAAAAGCATCAAAGGCGTAACGACCCGTGACAAGAATGTCACCTTCTTTGAACAATCCCTCCATGATTTCGGCTTTCCGGGCGCCTTTGGTAAATACTTTCCCGAAAATAAATCTTGACAAAATATGTATTATGTGTTAGGTGACACCTTACACATAATAACTGAAGAGTATGGCAAACTATCTAAAGGAGGCCAAGAATGGGCAGAAAGCCATCTGAACGCCCCTCTTCCGGCGAAAAAGAATCCCCTATGCTTAAGATGAAGGAAATAATTGACGCAACAGGTGTGACCAAGGCGACGATCCTTCATTATGTCAAAGAGGGTCTCCTGCCTGAACCTGTTAAAACCGGCCGTAACATGGCCTATTATGCTCACTCATGTATTGAGCGAATCAATTTTATCAAGCAATTGCAATCCAAACACCGCCTTCCGCTTGCCCAAATAAAGATAATACTTGAGGAGCGGGATAAGGGCCTGGAAGTGACGCCTTTGATTGAGATGAAGGAAGTGGTGTTCGGCCAAAGCGGTCCGGAGCGTCTCGATAAAAAGTCCTTCTGCCGGGCAACCGGTCTATCTCCCGAAGAGGTTGATAGATACCTCACCAAAGAACTGCTCATCCCTAATGAAGAAGGCCGTTACGACCCTGAAGACGTGGCTATTGGGCGAATTCTTCGTCTTGCCGGAGACCTTGGGATAAAGCCTGAGGAAGCCGAATATTATCCACGTTTTGCTGAGGAGATCGTGACCAAGGAGATGGCCATTCACAAACGCCTTGTCAATAATCTGCCCTATGAGGAGGCCATTAATGTGACAATGGAACTTACACGAGTGGCACGGGCGCTAAGGGCTTACATTATTGACCGGGTATTTCAACGGAGGGCAATTTCACAAGAAATTACCAAGGATTAATAGACGCATTCGCTACGGACTAATTTGTGCCATAAAAAACATCGAGCTTGGCACCCTTTTTGGAAAGAATGACGCAACACGACCGGTCAACCATGCATTGATTAACAAAACGGAGGCATGTCATGAACAGCAATAATTCCCGAAACATCTCCCGCCGCGACTTCATGAAGGTAGCCGCGGCAACCACAGCCGCGCTGGCCGTAGACTGGAAACAGGTTGAGGCCCTGGCAGCCGAGGTTGGTCCTAAATCTGAATTTCCGGTTGTAGTCATCGGGGGGGGTCTCGGCGGCCTGAGCGCTGCTGCCCATCTGGCCCGCAACGGCTTCCCCGTTACCCTGGTGGAGAAGCATGATATCCCTGGAGGCTATGCCACGACTTTTGATCGGGCCGGCGGAAAATTCACTTTTGATGTTTCCCTCCACGCCACCATGAGCGCCAAGGGGGGATTGCGGGAATCCCTGGAAGGCGCAGGTGTGCTGGACAAG
>JAFDIX010000937.1 GCA_019307805.1 Deltaproteobacteria bacterium
AGTTTAATAACCTCCCCCCTGCAGAAGGGTAACCCTTCCTCAAGATAGCAAAAAAAGGGCTCCCGGCACCGCCCGTGCCGGGAGCCCTTTTTGTGAAAAGATCGAACAAAGGTGTCGTGCCAGGGTTTATAGTTAGGGTTTACGGTAGGTGGTAGGACCCTTGAAATAGCCCGCCTTTTCAAGCCACCAATCCGGGTATCCAATTTTTTGTTCAGGTCTGCCGCGGACGACGAGATAACCGTCGTTATATTTCACGATGAGTTCTTCAGCCAGGGCCCACCATTCCTTGACAACCCGGTCGGCATTGAAGGAACAATAATTTGTCAGGTATTTTTTGCATAGGTCTACTTTTCCATTCTTGTAAAGGGCCATGGCGGCCTGTTCCACTGCCGGCTGTACCGCGTACTGTTCATCCTCTATTGCAGCCTGCCGGCTTTGTATGTCTTTTATCATATGGGAGTAGTTCAGATCAGCATAATTGGCCACAAAATTGAAGGCCCACAGGGCCGTGTTTCTGTCAAAACGCCATATATCCCCCTTGCTGAAGGAATCAGGAATGGAATTTACACCCGCATAAAAGGGGACCAGACAGGTTTCATAGGGCCGGTCATTGCCGAACCAGCAGACCCCGCCCACAGGAGAGGGGAGAAACCCTCGTAATTGGTTTACATAGACGTAGCCGCACCGGAAAATGGATAAAGGCCGCTCCCAGGCACCCCGCATCTTTTGGGCTTTGGTGCCTATCTCGGACTTATCGTAGGGACCGGGGTAGCGATTGGGAGATCCATGGGGACCTGCTGCAAGGCCCTTTCGCATATCAAACTCCGTTCCCTCATAATGGTCTCTGTGCAGGGAAATGACATCCGCCACAGCGAGCGGTTTTTCCGGTTTGATGGAAAAAGGGTAGGCCCTGGTGAATCCGTCCTCCACCCAGGCAGGCAGTTTCATTGAAGGGGCCATGCGGCTCATGGCCCGCCAGACCCTTCGCAGGGAATAATAGGGGTGGCTATATTCCCCGTTGCTCACCGCCTTCAGCCAGTCGAGCTTCCCGTCTTCCGGACTCCACCAGCCTTTTTCCCGGACTGCCTCAAAGAGGTTTTTGGAATACATGGTGTCCGGGTCGTCCGGCTCGATCTCACGAATCCTGAACTCATTGGCAGCCACAAAGACTTCTCCGTCAGGCACCTTTTTGGCCACCCAGAGGCCACCCGTGCCCTTTTCATCATATCCGCACATTTCAAAGACCCAGCCCTCTTCGGTATCCGCTACCAGCAGGGTTTCTCCGGTGCCGTAATATCCATATTGTTCAATCAATTCCCCCATCAACCGCACCGCCTCCCGGGCCTTTTTACATCGCTCCAGGGCGACCCGGGAAAGCTCCGCACTGTAAAAAATCCGTTTCCCGGGATCAGGTTCCGGTTCCACTTTGGCGCCGTTGGTGCACTCTCCAATACCCAATTGATGCTCGTTCATAATGCCGTAGTTGCCGTCGAAGTAGGCATAGGTATGCGCCACCTGGGGAATAGAGCCCAAGGGTTTGCTCAGGGGCAGTCCGGGTTCGCTATATCCGGGGCCGCGGCTCTTGCCCACATAGCGCTTGTTGTAGGTCGGGGTATACTCGGGTTTGAAACCGAGCGCAGCGGTGTCGTAATAAACAGGGCGCATGGAACCCGGCTTGTGATCCATGGCCGGTACGAAGATCACTCTGCGATCCTCTATGGAGTCATCATCCGAGTGGCTCACCAGCACCGACCCGTCTTTTGTCGCACCCTTGGTGATCAGCATGGTGGTGCAGGTGAGAGCAGAAGATGGAAAAACGACCAAGAGCGCCCCAGTGATAAACAGGAATAAGAAATTTTTCATTGATTTTCTCCTTTGCCTGGAAATGATTGGATGCAGTGGCCTGGGTTTTCTCGGACAGGATCATATTTTATAGCAACCACAGGAATAAATGTCCAGATTCCTTGGGTTTTACAAATATCTTGACAAAAAGAGCACAAAGTACCTCATGCTCTTCCTGCCCCTGAGGGGCTGGAATCTCGAAGACAGACCTGCTCCTGAGCATCTGACGTCTTTGAGAAATTTCATATTGAGGGGCATGGGCATGAGAGGGCAGGGTCTAATAAGGGGAGATGAGACATATGGGTAATAACAGGTCGGACGTCTTTGCCAAGGTACAGGCCTATTATGACAACTATGGTATGCGGGCCAGGGAATTGGGTGAGGCCGGTGAAAAAATCATCGGATACATATGTTCATTTGTGCCCCTGGAAGTGATTACTGCGGCCGGTTGTGTGCCCATCCGGATGCGGGGGGATGTCAGGGAACCCATAAGCACCGGGGATAATTTCCTGGAGAATATTGTCTGCCCCTACTACCGAAGCTGTTTTGATCTGGCGGTCAAGGGGAGATATGATTTTCTTTCGGGCATGGTCATTCCCCATGCCTGCGACAGCATGACCCGAAGCTTCAGTACCTTCAGCCATTCCCTGGAATATCCCTATTTCCATTTTGTAAATATTCCCTCGGTTGTGAAGGAACATTCATTTGCATTTTTCAGAGCCGAACTCGAGACATTCAGAAAGAGCCTCCAAGGTTTCCTGGGAAAGGAAATCACCGATGATGCACTCGGCGAAGCCATTACACTGCACAACGACAACAGGAAAAAGGCCAGGGCCATTTACGAATTCAGAAAGCCCGACCCGCCCCTTATCTCAGGCACCGAATTGACCATGATTCTCACCGTGGGCTCGAGTCTGCCTGTACGGGAAGCCAATGATCTGTTCGATGAGGTCCTGGAGGAGCTGGGCAAGAGAAAGGAACCCCCCCGTTCCAGGGGACCCCGAATCATGATCGACGGGGCCTGCGTGGACAATGTGGAACTGGTCAGGGTCATTGAGGGGCTTGGGGCCAATGTGGTGACAGATACCCTTTGTAACGGCACCCGGGACTATTTTCCCCTCGTTGCCAAAGGCGGGGACCCCATGGATGTCCTTTCAAGGCGCTATCTGGCGGGCATTCACTGCCCCAAGACCTATCGTGAAAACAAGGCGGGAACCTTTGAGGGTGATATTGCAAACCGTTTTGGTGATATCGGCCGGTATGCAAAGAGCTACGGGGTCGACGGCGCCATACTCTATGTCTATCGCTATTGCGATCCCTTTGGTTTTGAAGTGCCTGCCCGCAAGGCCTTTTACGAGTCTATTGAGGTGCCGCTGCTCTGTCTGGAAGATGAGTACTCTTCCGGCACCATCGGCCAACTCAAGACCAGGATACAGGCATTCCTTGAAATGATTGAATAGCCGGTTTAGCAAAGGAGGCTTAATACATGGCGGTAGAACAAAAAACGGGAAAACCCAAAAAGAGAAGAACGGCAACCAGGTCAGCGGCCTCAATCGGCCCCATGGTAAAGGAACTCATGGGCAGGACCCACAGGGCAAAGGCGGAAGGCGGCCAAAAACTTGCCTTTACCTTTATCGTCTGCAGCTATGAAGAAATCCTGAGGGCCATGGACGTGGTCCCGATCTGGACGGAAAACTTTGCGGGGATCTGCGGGGCCAAACGGGATGCCGAGCGTTTTCTGGAGCGGGCCGAGTCCCTGGGTTTTTCGCGATCCCTGTGCACCTATGCCCTCTGTGGAATCGGTTTTGACAACTGGAGAGAGGAACTGGGAGAGATGCCTCCGGACGCGCCCTGGGGAGGCCAGGAAAGGCCCGATTTTATGATATCCAGCGGCCAGATCCTGTGCGATCCCAGGTCCAAGTGGTACCAGGCAACCCAACAGTATATGCCGGATGTTCCCATCTACAATATCGATCTCCCGCATCCCCTGTTTGACAAAAATCGCGACCACAGGGAGGTGTGGG
>JAFDIX010000938.1 GCA_019307805.1 Deltaproteobacteria bacterium
CCTGAAAGAGAGGGAGCTGGGATGAGCCACGGTTGGGCTGGCCAGATACTTATTGTAAAATTGGACTCGGGCAAGACTCGGCGATTGACATCACAAGCTTATGTGAAAAAATTCCTCGGCGGCCGCATGCTGTCGGCCCGGCTCGCCTGGGATTTTCTGCCCCCGGGAACCGGGCCCATGGACCCAGCGAACCCCATCATCATCAGCACCGGCCCTTTGTGCGGCACCATCGCCCCCACCTCAGGGCGCACCGTGATGAGTATGGTCTCACCAGTGCCGTACCCCATACCTTGGTACACCCACTCCACCCTCGGTGGCTGGTTTGGTCCCCAGCTAAAATTCGCGGGCTACGATGCTTTGATCATTACCGGCGCTGCTTCCGAGCCGGTCTGGCTGGATATTTGTGACCAAGAAGTTAGTATCCACCCGGCTAAGGAACTTTGGGGCCTGGATGCTCTCGCTACTCAGGAGGCCATACAGACGCACAATCCCCATGCACAGGTGATGTGCATAGGGCCGGCAGGTGAAAACCAGGTCGCCTGGGCCACGGTGCAGCATGATTTTGACTGCGCCGCTGGGCACTCCGGTTTCGGGGCGGTGTGGGGAAGCAAAAGACTCAAGGCAGTTGCGGTAAGAGGAACCGGCCAGGTAAGGGTGGCACACCCAGATCAGTTGCTGGAGGAATGGCGAAAAACTGGCAAATACACCCTTTCTCCTGAACATGCATTTATGCGGTATAGTGAAGAGAAAGGCAAGTTGCCTGGAAATGCTGAGGTTGGACCTGTTTGCTCGCAAAGCTGTGTCAATAATTGCCGGGCCGGTAAATACCTTGTTGCCAGCGATGGGCACAAGATCGAAACTTTCTGCATTGGACATCTCTTTTCTGGTTTCCTGGACACCGCGTACCAGAAACCAGGAATCAAGTTAAAAGTTCCGCCATCCAAGCAGTATCCTTATGGCTCTACGATCGGGATGATTGAGCTTTTCAACAAACTGGGGGTGGACTTTTGGATGCGAATTACCATGCAGCCTTGGTTCACAGCGCTAAAACATGCCGGAGTTGATTGGCTGCGCGGGTCCCCCATTGATCCTGATGATTACCAGTGGTTTAGTAATTTTGTGAACGACTTGGCCTCAGGCAGAGGGTTAGGGAAGATATTTGCACCTGGCCTGGCGCGAGCCTTGGACGATTTAGCTGACGAACTACCCGAACATGTTCTCCGGCTCGGGAAGGAAATGGTTTCCTTTTTCGGTTTTCAGGCCCACAGAGAGGGTAGATTTTGGGACCGTACACCACTACCGTACTGGATTATTTCGGCCATGATGTACATCAGTGAAAGTAGAGATCCCACTATAGGCAGCCACGGCTTGCTGTTGCTCTCAGAGATACAAGCTGTCTATGGCGTCGAGGGTGTGAAAGATAAATTCAGGGTGCTGGCTAAAAAGGTATGGGATGATCCCCAAGCATTAGAACCTGACTACCATTTTGAGCGCAAGGCCAAACTGGCAATCTGGTCACAAAGGAACCATATGCTCATCGATTCTCTGCCCATGTGTGATTTTTCTTTTCCAAGGTTAGTTAAACCTTTGGCATCTTGGGAGGAATGGGTTACAACCGCAGACATATGCGGAGATTTGGATCTGGATAGAAGGTTGCTCAACGCGGTAACCGGAGAGAGTTACACAAGGGCGAGTCTTAACTTGGCTTCAGACAGAGCGTTTAACATTGAGCGTTGCCTTTTAGCACGTGCAGGCCGCACCCGCAAACTTGAAGAGAGGCTTGCCTCTCATTTTAACCTTCCTAACCGTGATGATGATTCAAAGATGAGTTCTAAGGAATTTCATAAGATGATGGATGTGTACTATATGCATCGAGGGTGGGATCTAAAGGACGGATGGCCGCGCAAGGAGACACTAATAAACCTAGGTCTTGAGGATGTTGCAGAAGAGTTAGAAGTGATGAAAGCTAGTAAAACGGACGGGTAGTCGTAAATAGTAACATAT
>JAFDIX010000939.1 GCA_019307805.1 Deltaproteobacteria bacterium
AATGCCTCTCAAGGAATGGCTTCCATACGGAAACCACATTAAGACCGCAACTGCATTTAAGCAAAATATCGAAAAAATATTGGATATTGCAAAACAAAAGGGCGAACCCGTCCTCCTGATGAGCTTCTGCTATTATGTGCCCCCCGATTATTCTCTGGAAGGCTTTATGAAAAGGAAGTTAGATTATACGCTCTTCGGCGCGCCTACTGAAATCTGGGGCATCTCGAAAAATGTGGTGAAGGGAATCGATGTCCACAATGGCATAATAGGCGCATTTGACGGATATTCGAAGGGGGTTTCCTATGTAGACCAGAGGGCTTCCTTTCCCCAGGGGGGAGCCTATTTTAACGATATTTGCCATTTGACCCAACAGGGCTGCGAGCGGTTCGTGGATGGTATTTTCCCCCGTATCCTGGAGATTGGGAAAGAGGCGACCACCATGAGTAAAAGGGCCAGACCATGACGATGAACGACAGGGACATCTCCCCCACACCCCCGGAGGCAGGAAAATTCAGTGGTTTTGCGGGGAAGATGGAAACGGTCGCCTGCCCCGTGTGTGACGGGCCACCAAACCCGAAGCTGATTTTCAAGAATGCCAAAGGCGTTGGGTTTTGGCGATGCCCGAGTTGCAGAGTCATGTATGCCTCTCCGCGATTCACGCAGGAATCTCTATTGGATATTTATGAACACGAATCCTTTGTGGATCATGCTTTCTACGAGGATTGGTCCTACGAAAAATGGAAGAGAGAAAACAGGCATCGCAGCTATGTGACCCAGTTGTTAAAGCTGGATCTGCTTGGACGCTTCCTGGCACAACAGGATCCTATCCTGGATGTGGGATGCGGCACCGGGCTTTTCCTGGTCGAGGCCCAAAGGCGTGGATTCCAGGTCGAAGGTATTGAACCCAGCGCCAGGCTAGTAGAAATTGGAAACCGTGTCTTGAAGTCGCCCGTTCAACAAGGTCTTCTGGAGGCCTTTGATCCAGGATATAAGTATCAAGGTGTGGTGGTATGGGATGTGCTGGAACATGTTCCGGATCCCCTTGAAATGCTGAGGAAATGCAAGTCATTGTTAGATTCAAGAGGATACCTATTTGTACAGGTTCCCAATTATGACGGGCTCTCCAATCGCATGAAGACCTTTATGTGCAGGAAAAGAATTAGAAAGACTGGTTTCAAACACTTTGGCTTTCCCGGGCACCTGTATTCTTTTAACCGCAAGAGTCTTTCAAATCTGTTGAACGCCGCGGGATTTACCCCAATCGTTCTGGAGTCCTGGTCCCATCACATGAAGGAAGGGACATCGGGATTGTATCACAGGATCATCACCTCCTTTATGAAGACAATGTGCCTGTCAGATTATATTACATGTGCTGCCAGGTCCTACCCCTAGATAGCCAAGTTGTCCAATAGCCTTCCTCTCTTTTCGGTGCGCTGTTAAAATGTATAGAAAGCCCATTCTGCACAAATACATCTTCAATGAAATCTGGCCGACTTCCCTCGCCAGTCTATTGGTGTTTACTCTGGTCATGATAGCCGCCAAGACGCTGAACTTATCCGAGTGGATAGTGAATCACGGCGTCCATCCCCTGGAAGTCGGCAGGATGGTTATTTTCCTCCTTCCCAGCATTGTCCTTTTCGCATTGCCTGCTGTCACGCTCATAGCAGTCATGATAGCTTTTCTTCGGCTGTCTTCGGATAACGAGATCCTTGCCCTGAAATCATCAGGCGTCAGTCTCTATCAGATGGTTCCTCCGGTGGCCCTTTTCTCTTTGATAGCATGTGTGGCAGCGCTCATGACAAGTACCCTGGGGGTACCTTCCGGAAACAGGGCCTTTAAGGACTTGGTTTTTCGGGTTGCCCAGTCAAAGGCTGATCTTGGTATCAAAGAGCGGGTCTTTTGCCGGCCTTTCTCAGGGGTCGTTTTCTATGTAAACAGCTTCTCACAAACAGAAAGGATTATGCGGGATGTGTTTGTGGTGGACAAACGGGATCCAGCCTTCCCTCAATCCCAGCTCACGGATGATATCCCTTCAGTTTATCAATGGTACGGTCTTCACCATGGAACGGGATTTACAATCCTTTCGGACCATAGGGTTCAACACCTATGACCTGAATGTCGGGTTAGATGATATTATGCCGGCCCTTTCGCAAAGAAAGAAATCTGCGAAGGAGATGGGCATTCGGGAGCTGTACCAGGGTTTGAAGAATCGACCCAAATCAAAAAAAGCATACAATGAGATAATGAAAGAACTCACAGAAAAGTTCGCTATGCCGGTGGCTGTTTTTTTTATGGGTTTTATCGGCCTCTCACTCGGCGCGCAGATAAGGGGAAGGGGCCGTCTGCTGGGGGTTGTCCTAAGCCTTGTTGTCTTTTTTATATATTACCTGTTTGTGGCGGGAATGAGGGGTATCGGCGAGATCGGGGCCATCCC
>JAFDIX010000198.1 GCA_019307805.1 Deltaproteobacteria bacterium
AATGAGAGCGCCCGGACAAGGGATGAAACAGAAAGATCTGGTGGAAGCCACGGTGAAAATATACAAAATGCTTAAAGAAGAATTAGCAAAGGCGGATTGTTGATTGCTTAAAAAGAAATAGGGGACGTCATCCCCGTAAACTCGCGCGGTTCATGCTGGTCGTTATATGGATCGAGGTAAGTTCCATGGGATTTATGGAAAGAATGGTTAGACAATGCCGCAAACCTACAGGCTTGTTCGGCAGATTTGTTGGAATGGGGATGAATGCAGGGCATGGCAAGTTGCGGCGCTGGGGCCTGAGCCATATCTCTATCAATCTTGATGCATTTGTTCTCGATGTGGGCTGTGGCGGTGGAAAAGCTGTCTATGAGCTGGCCCGGATTTCATCAAGCGGGAAAGTCTGCGGAATCGATTATTCCGAAGAAATGGTACAATTAGCCCAGAAAATCAATAAAACGTTTCTGGCAGAAAAGAGGTCAAGAACATTGGATTGATTGAGATTGAATGAAGGAGGATGAGCGTATGAAAAAGGAAAAAGGTTATTCACCTGAACCATTGGAGATCAAGGATGAGAAGACGTTACGGATTTACACATGGCCCGAGCTGAGCGAGGCCGTTCCTGCCAAAGGCTTACAGGTGGAGATGGAGCCGGGATTGATGTTTCCGTATCCCGCAGGCAGGCTGATTGGGACGTATGAAGTACCTCGAGGTGTCACGGCATGGGGTTGGTCGGTAAAGAAGGGCTCCTGGGTCAATCTGATCGAGTTTGGTGGATTTCTTCCCAAATATAAGTATGTGACCTTTCTCCCTCCACAGGGAATTACGATAAGCATGAGCGCGATCATTTTTCTGGAACTTTTCCCGACACCAACCGACGTTATTCAGGCGTTTCCGGACAACACACGGGAATATCCACCGGAAGAATCGATCCTGGATGAATTGAACCTGGCGCCCCGTATTACGATTCGCGATTGTTCCGAGGAACGAAATGTTCCATTGTACGAGGACGGCGATGCCTTTGTCGAAATCACCGTCCCCAACTCAGTTCCATTCAAACAGGTTCAGGCGGCGTTGGAACCGGGCCGCCAGGCTGCCCGGGATCTTGCCGAGGCCCGTGCCCGGCGCAAACTGGCCAACACGGTGACGTTGACTGTGGCCAATACCACCTGCCCCGATGCATGTAATTTTGCGACAGGAAAACCAGGTGAGGTCACCTCCAATCTGACGCACGACCGACAGGAATCGGTTCGTGGGGACGACCAGAACATGTACGTGGACTGGTACTCCCGCCACGTGGCCAACTGCCGTGTGGAGATCAAGTGTCGGAAGATGGGATAGATGAAATGATGCTTTGACATCATTTTAAAAGATGCTATGATGGCATTATGAGAACGACAATAACAATAGATGATGATGTAATGGAACGGGCACGGGCCGTTGCGGCTAAATTGCGTACACCATTCAAGGCGATTGTCAACGAAGCTCTTCGTGCCGGCCTGGACCAGGTGGAAAAGCCCGCGAAACAGCGTCGCTACAAGACCAAGCCTCATGAAATGGGCCTCCGGCACGGTCACAATCTGGACAATATCCAGGAACTGCTGGCTCAGATTGAAGGCGAGGATTCCCGTTGATTCTCGTCGATGCCAACATTCTATTGTACGCGGAAGATTCTCTTCATCCCCGTCACCAGCAAGCGCGTGCATGGTGGGATGGCCAGCTATCCGGGACTGGAGTTGTCTGCATGTGCTGGATGGTTCTGTCCGCATTTATTCGGATAGGGACTAATCCACGTGTCTTCGATCACCCGCTCTCTCTCGAACAAGCAGTTGCTCGTGTACAGAGCTGGTTGGATCAGCCCTGTACGAGGGTCGTTCGGCCGACCGAGCGACACTGGATTGTTTTCAAGCAGGTGCTTGCGGATGGTCAGGCCGTCGCCAATCTGGTGACAGACGCATATCTTGCGGCTCTTGCCATTGAACATGGTTGCGAGTTGGCCTCTACCGATTCTGACTTCGCGCGTTTCCCCAAACTGAAGTGGAGGAACCCCCTCGCCTGACTGATATAGGCGAACAATCGGATGGAGCACGACCAGTAAGCCCAAAGGCCTTACTGGCGGCTCATCCTTGGCCGTTATAAGTATTAAATAGACACTGGAGAAATTTTAAAATGAACATGAATAGGAAATTGGTGAAGAAAACAAATATGAGTGAAGAAATAGACGATGGGTATGTTCAAGCGGAAAAGAATGAATTAATTTCAATGATTTGGGAAATTACGAAGGATAATTGGGCATTTGTGAGGGGGCAAGATGCTAAACGAAGATTGATGGGGTTACATATGAAGAAGCTGATGAAGATAAAATTATTGTTGAAATTGAAGGCTTAAAAATACCCGTAATATCTTCAGAAAAGCTCATCAAAAATAGGCCAATTCCGTAGCCTCCATCCCTTTTGAAGCATCTTCAACCTGGCGAAACCACTCATCAAAAGCGCCGAAATCTTCCCTTGCGGAGAAATAGAAAAACGGCGCTTTTCCCAGTGTACCGGCGATCAGATCCTGGTATTCGGAAAGTCTTGCCTCGCTGAGGTCATGCTCCTTAATGGCGGATGCAGCAACGGTCCCGGCAAACTGCCCCTGTATCATGCCATGAATGTTCCCGGCCCCTCCTGACGCGTCCCCCACGAATAGGATATTATCCCTGACCATGTTTTTGAAATATTCTGCATATTTTCCTGAAGTGACGCTTGCATACCCGCTGATCTCCAGGGGGTAAGCTTCCCTGATCTTTCGAGAGACGGCGTTATCACTCCTGTTTTTCAATTCATGAAATGCTTCGGAAGTGGGAAAACTCAGATAACAGAGGCCCTTTTGGTGGGTAAAGAAGGTTTTATAGTTTAAGGTGGGATCGGAAGACAGAAAATGGTCGATAACGCCGGCAGATACATCTGCATTGGCAAGCAGATAACTTATCCCGGGTCGCGGTCCGGCCTTTTCACACAATGACTCCTGTGCCGCGAATCCGCTGCCCGCAGAACGAATGCCGTCTGCACAGATAAAAATTTGTCCTGTGGCCTTTGGCAGGACCCGGGAGTTTGTTTCGACCTTTTCTACCCTTCCTTCGCTCCGAACCAGTTTTGTGACTTCGGTTTGCAGAAAGAGGACAGCCCCTGCTTTTATGGCGGAAGCGGCGATCTCTTTCTCGAGGAGATCCCGCCTGACAACATAGCCGCCCCGAGAGCTATTCTCTATCGGATCACCGGATTCTGCGTGACTTACCCTGTATTCATTGACTTTACTCCAGGGAACCCTACTGCCTACGCTATCAATAATGGATTTTGCAAATGTCGATTCCATGAGCCACCCGGGGTCATGCCTTGGCCATCCAATCGCCCGGTGCTCCTCGAAGATGGCCACCCTGCATCCCTTTGCCGCGGCGGTCAAACCGGCGTAGCAGCCGGCAGGGCCTCCTCCTATCACGATGATGTCAAAATCGGTCATAGCTTTCCCTTTCCTGCGATTTTAAATATATTGCCCCCCTCACTCTTGCCAAAAAATGATGTCACCGCAAAGTCGCAAAGAGAGGTTTCCTTTATCAGAATCCCTGAGAGAGGAATTCTGATAAGAGGGTACACTTGCGAAGGTCTGTGGTGAGCCAATCAAACCGAAGGTTTAAGGGAAAACTTCACCGGGACTAGAAGCTCAAGGCGTTGTTTGACAGGGCTATTAAAGGTTGAATGTTGCAGGGCTGTTGCCCATTTGAGGCTTAGAGGATCTCGACTTCCTTAAGGGATCTCTCCTTTCTCTCCGGTGGAGATCCCTGCTCCATGGCCTTTTTGACAATGTCCTTGCCAAGCAGTGCAGCCCCGAGTGCCCCTGTGAGCAGGGGTTCTGCCGGGACCAGAACCTCGTGACCCAGCCTGTCTGACAGGGCCTTGACCATACCCATATTCAGGGCCACGCCCCCTGTGAACACGACTTTTTCCTCGACCTTCATTCGGTTGACCATTCTCACGACCCTGTTGGCCAGGGACTCGTGAATCCCTGCCACCAGATCGGGCAAAGAGACCCCGTCCGCCAGCCTTGATACCACCTCCTGCTCCGCCCAAACGGTACACATATTGCTTATGGGGGCAGGCTCCGTGCCTTTCAGCGAGAGTTCGCCCAGTTCTCCCACCTCCACCTCCAGCGCGTCTGCAAGGACTTCGAGAAATCGCCCGGATCCGGCAGCACATTTGTCATTCATGATGAAATTGGCCGGCCGCCCATTTCTGCCGATTTTTATTCCCTTGCTGTCCTGCCCCCCGATATCAATAACGGTTTTTGCCTGGGGAAAAAGATGGGCCACTCCTTTTGCATGGCAGCTGATCTCGGTAATCTGCTTGTCTGCAAAGGGAACATTGAGTCTGCCATACCCGGTGGACACGATATAGCTGATATCTTCAAAGGCAAGTCCCGCCCTTTCCAGGGCTTCTGCCATGACCCTGTTGGCCAGGCGCCTCTGTTCCGGGCCGGTGGGGCCCGTAACCGACGCCATGACTTCATCATCCAGGATCACCACCTTGGTCATGGTGGAGCCGATGTCTATACCCGCAAAATAGTCCGTCATACCCGATAACCAATCACTTCCCACTCATAACGCTGAACGCTTAATGCTGATTGCTGACCGCGTCTCAATGGAGTTTCCACTCCATTGAGACTTTTTACGCTGCCTTGCTTTTCTCAACGGTTGCCAGGGTCTCGATAAAGGTATCAATCCTGTTTCGCGTATCCACTTCGGAGTAGGAACTGATATCAATAATATCACTTTCCAGTATCAATGAAGGGAGTTCCCTCTTGCCCACTTCCTTCTTTTGCCCCTGCCCCATTGAAAACACCGGAATGGGCTTATAGATCTTGGCCAGTTGGTGGAGCTGCCAGATAAGCCCCACATGCCAGGTCCTGCAGGAAAAGGCCTCGTGCATGACCACACCGTCGATCCGGTAATCCTCGATGTATTGGATCAGCCGCTCCACATCGGGTTCGCTCCCGGGTCTCTTTCTTGCTTTATCATACCAGTAGGTCCAGAAGCCGAGCCATCTCCAGGCGAGGTGTTCGATGGGATCCGTGGTGTCGGGTAATTCCAGTTCTTCGATGGGCATGACCATTCGGTAGGTCGTCTCAGCCGGAAAAACCGCCCCCTTGCTGTTAAAATAATTGAAGTCCTGCAGGGCAAACCAGGAAGGGAGTCCGCCTCCCCAGAGGAGTCTGTATTTTTCATCCTCGACCACACCCTCTTTCCTGGCAATTTTTTCCTTGAGTTCCCGGTTCAGTTCCAAATAGAAATCATAGGCCTCCTGGGTGGCCATCATGAAAGTCATGGGGACCATGGTGTTCATGGCATCCCCGGTGCCCATGGGGCAGGGTACGGCCCTGCGCAGTTCATAGGTCTCATGGATCAGATTCCAGGTGCGGTCGCTCAGATCCACCAGTTCCTCCAACCGGTCGTAATCCATTTTTTTCCCGGTATGTTTCTCCAGAAATGCCACCAGCCCCCGAAATTCTTCGACGATATACCTGTGGTAGTACCCCCACACCTCCCTGTGGTCGCGATTTTTGTCAAACAGGGGATGCGGGAGATCGATATTGTAGATGGGAACATCCGGCATATACTGTTGGGTTGCCTGGTACCACTTGGACCTAGGATCGCACAGGATCTGCCCGCTGGATATCATAAAATCGGGCCTTTCCTGGCCTCCCCAGGGCGCGTCCGGAGGCATCTCCCCCAGTTCCTCTCTCCAGTTGTCAAAACCGATTCCGCAAAGGGCATAGGTGCACAGGGATCGCGAAAAACCCAGGGACTCGGCCCGTTCCAGAAAACGCTCGGCATCCCGCTTGGCCCCGCAGATCCCCGCAAAGTTTTCCGTCCAGATCGGGACCACGTCCATGGCCCTCAGAATTTCCTCATAGCTGCAGACGATAAAGGTAAAGGCAAGTTTTTGGCCGCCTT
>JAFDIX010000199.1 GCA_019307805.1 Deltaproteobacteria bacterium
CAGAAAAATTGCAGATTTTTTCAGGGAGCGGTTCAGGAATATGATGTTGAGGCAGGGCCACAAGGCGGATCTCGTCGAGGCCGTCATTTCAACTCAGTTCGACCAGGTCGCCCCGCTTCGATCGAGAATGGACCAGCTCAAAAAATTCATGGATCAATCCGAAGAATTTTCTTCACTCGTCCTTACCGCCAAGAGGGTGAACAACATTCTCAAAAACCAGATGGTTTCAAAGGAAGTGGATACCAGCCTGTTTAAGGATCCATGCGAAGAAGCATTGTGGGACGCGTTTCAAGAGCTCAGAGAAGAGGTGCAGAACTTCATGGAAGTGGGAGAATACTCGAAGGCCCTCCATGTCCTGATTCGACTCAGGCAGCCCGTGGATGCCTTTTTTGATGGTGTGGAGGTCCTGAAAAAGGATGATCCACCATTGAAGGAAAACAGGGTGGGGGTATTGCAGCAACTTTCCACCCTTTTCCTGAGCGTTGCCGATTTCAGCAAGTTCGCAATTTAGAAACTGTGCTTCACATGCAAAACATGGTGTTTGTGCCCTAGTCTGATTCACTTTAGGCACTTTAGTCATTTTAGCTCACTCACTTAAGAATTCTGAAAACAATGCCCTTCCAGGGATAAACCAAGGCCGGGTCCTCTGTGGCAGTGTTATAATTGGCAGAACGACACATAACGGTGTTTTCGTCATTCCGGGCTTGACCCGGAATCCAGTGCATTTTCGAAGTGTTGCGCTTCTGGATGCCGGATCAAGTCCGGCATGACAAGTGAGAATTAAACGTTGTTTTGAATTATGACACAGTCTGTCTGGGCATGGATCCTTTACTTGGCTGGCTCTATCTGGACCAGGCAGCTGTTGAAAGGGAATGCTCCCCCCGGCGATTTTTCATCTCTCGTCAGGACGTTGTGGCTCCCTCCCTGATCCACACCGTCGGGATCAGGATCAAACCAGCATCCGGAGTCCAGGCTGGAAACACCTGCCATAATACGGCCCGTCACTTTTGCGATCGCCACCAACTGCCCCCGATCATTGAATACCTTGACCCTGTCTCCGTCCCTGATCCCCCGTGAACCGGCATCGTCCGGGTTGATCCAGACACTGTCGTCGGCTGACGTCTTGAGGCTGGGGATATTATCCAAAAAGGAGTTGACCCTGTTTTTCGAATGGGGGCTCAGAACCTGTAGGGGGTATTTTTTCCTGAGGGAATCATTGGGCCCCTCCCATGTCTCCAGATATTTGGGTATTGGGGGCACCAATGGGTCATCCATTTCAGCCAGGGCGCGACTGTAAATCTCAATTTTTCCCGAGGGTGTCGGAAAGGGGTGCGATTCGGGATCTTCGACCTGTTCCCGGAAAGCAACCCGGGGCCTCTCCTGTTCCAAACGGTGAATCCCCTTTTTTTTAAAGGTCTCATATTCCGGAAGATCGGGGGTGGCAGACACAAATTCCATGAGCCATTGTTCATCTGTCTTGTCATCGTAGCCGGAAAGGCCCATGCGTGAGGCCAGATCGGAAAAGATGTCCATATCTGAGCGTGTTCCGGGCATGGGCTCCATGACGCGGTCCATGTGAATATAATAGGCCCCCCCCAGCCAGGGTTGTCCTATGTCCCGGGTCTCAAAAAAATGGGTCACAGGTAGAATGATGTCCGCGTACCGGGCCGTGGGTGTGAGAAACAGCTCGTGCGCCACAATGAACTCGGGCATCTTCAGGGCCTCCAGACCTTTGTTGATGTTGAGATACTGGTTCAGGAGATTGGCTCCCACAATGTAGAGCAGCTTGACATCACTGGGAAAACCCCCGGCCTTTCCCCGAAGGAGGGTGTCATAGACTTCGGCGGGGTGAATTTCGCTGTTGGCGCTCTCGGGAATGGGCAGGGAATCCCCCAGCATTCCAAGGGCCATGTTACCAGTGCCCCCGCTCACGTGTCCGCCCTCTACCCCGATGTTTCCTGTCATGGCCGCCAGGGTGATGGCCGTGCGATGATACTGCTCGCCGTATGCGGTTCGCCCCGGGGCCCAGCTGGCCCAAAGGGCGCCCGGTTTGATCGTGCCGTAATCCCGTGCCAGTTGACGGACTGTGTCTGCCGGCACACCGGTTATCTTTTCGGCCCAGGCGGGCGTCTTGGGTTGATCATCCTCCAGGCCCGACACATAATCCCTGAATTTTTCAAAACCCAATGTATGCTGTTCAAGGAACTCGCGGTCATAGAGGTCTTCTTCGATCATCACCTGGGCCATGGCGATAAGCAGTGCAGCATCTGTCCCCGGTCGTATAGGGACCCACTGTTCAGCAAGTGCATCAGCCGAGGGGCTGCGTCGGGGATCGACACAGATAATCTTTGCGCCCGCCTCTTTGGCGGATGTCAGGTAAGAAACTGTATCAGGCCCAAAACGGGTGGCCAGGGGATTCCAACCCCACAGGATAATCAAGCGGGATTGGAGCAGGTTGTCACGGGTGTTGCCGGTCATGATAGTGCCAAGGGTGGCACGGGAAGCGAAATTTGCTCCCTCGTTTGAGGCAAACCCCCAGGTGATGGTACACCCTCCAAAAAGAGAGAAAAAACGTCGGGCCGTTTTTCTGGTACCGTTTAAAGGGCTCAATGATCCAAAACCGTCTGCAAGCAGGATGGCATGGTTACCATGGGTGTCCTTTACCTTCTTTAACTCCTGCGCAACGGTGTTCAGGGCCTCGTCCCATGAAATGGCCTCAAACTCCCCGCTGCCCCGTTCCCCGACTCTCTTGAGGGGGCGGTTGAGGCGGTCCGGTGCGCCGACGACCTCTTTCTGTGCAAGCCCCCTGGGGCAGGCCTTTGGGCCGGGTCCGGGTCGGGTGTCCGTAGTGATTCGGGTAATTTTCTCTCCTGAAAGATGAACCCGCAGCAGGCAGCGTCCTCCGCAATCGTAGGAGCAACATGTGGTTACAACTCTCTCCTCAGTGTCAGAATGGGGTCCTGGAACCATGTGTAACGACCTCCTTATGAAGCTTTGATGGGATCTTCCCCCTTTATAAAGGGGGATCGAGGGGGATTTTGCTAAACGTTCACCTTGTGAAAGCTCACCGCAGCACACTTAATAGTACGAGCAAAGCTTAACAATATCCGCGGTACAGCAGCGGGGTTACGAAGACTCCTATTCACCAGCGGGTTTTTTGATGAGGACGTAGAGCAGACCGTCGTGCTTCAGGTGTCCTGCCGCAAGCTCTGCATAGATGCCATTACCCCAGAAGATATCCGCCCGCCCTGCACCCCTGATGGCCCCGCCCGTATCCTGATTGAGGGTGAAGCGGGAGAATCCTTTCCAACCCGTGATATCCCCCTGGGAATCAACCACCGGTTTTTCGCAGGAGATGAAACAGAGGGCCCCCTTGGGGAAGAGCCTTGCATCCAGGGCAATGGAACGACCCGGCGTGAGGGGCACGTTGATGTTGCCCAGGGGGCCCCTTTTTTTGATGTCAAAAAAGACATAGGATGGGTTGTGGTTGAGGACTTCCTGCATGATGTCGGGATTTGACCTGAGGAATTTTCGAATGCTCTGCATGGATACTTCATCCCTGGTCATATACCCTTTATCGATAAGGTATCTCCCGATGCTACGATAGGGCCGTCCATTGGATGCCTGGTATCCCACGGGGACCGTGCTGCCGTCAGGGAGTTTCAGGCGGCCTGAGCCCTGAATATGAAGAAAGGAAACATCCAGGGGATCCTTTAACCAGGCCACCTCAAGGTCTCTTCCTTCAAGTGCCTTTTCCATCTCTATTTGCTGTCTGGAAAAATAGGGCAAGACCTTTTTCCCCTCAATTCTGGCGACAATGCGCTTCCCTTTGAATTCATCCCTGAACAGGGAGAGGTCGATCTTTATGAGGTCATCAGGTTTTTTGTACAGGGGATATTTGTAAACACTGTCAGGACTGAGGTTTCCTTTATATATGGGCTCGAAATACCCGGTGAAGAGGACGCGGTTATTGCCTGCGCGTCCGGCGGCCCTGTAAACCAAAAAATGTTTTTTTACTTCCCTGTTCAGAGCTTTCGCATCAGGGCTGTTTCGAAGGAAGGTCAGGAATGCTTCCTGACTCTCCTTCACCTGCCGGCAGGTATAGGTGTCCGGTCCATATTGAAAAGTGCGGTCGGGATTGAGTTTGTTCAGATATACCAGATTTTTTTCAATGGCATGGGCAAGGGATTCCATGTCCATATCATCCCGGAATTTTGGGTAGAAATAACGAACCCGGGTCAGGGCCTCATCAGGTTTTCCCACCTCCTTGTCCAGGGTCGGATAACAGCCGAAAAGGCTGGTGATGAGCACCAAGAGGAGAAACGGATGAAGGCCGCGATATTGGTTTCTCATAGCGAAAGATAGGATTCTTGTGATCTTACACATGGGTCGGCGCGGAGTTTAATCTTATGGTTCAAGGCAATTCAACGAAATACGATGCATATCATAACCGCTAATGGGGCAGGATACAAGACCTAAGACCTTTGCCCTGGGGACCGCAGGAAGGCCAGATGGGGCGGCAAGGGGCCTTTTGGTCTTGATTCCTTGGCAGAATAATGGAAGGATGAACAACCATAGTTTCCTGCAGAAATGAAGTATGTGTGTGTTGCGAGGTGTTGGAAATGAAAAGTGAAATCTTCAGGGAATACGACATTCGGGGTATTTTTGGCCGGGATTTTGATCTGGGGGATGTGGAAAGAATAGGGCAGGGGTACGGGACCTATCTTCATCAACAGGGAGGGAGGCGTGCGGTGATCGGTCGAGACTGCCGACTGAGTTCACCGAGCATTCGAGACGCCCTTGTGAGGGGAATGGTGAAGGCGGGCCTTCGGGTTACCGATGTGGGTGTCTGCCCGACACCGGTCCTCTATTTCGCCCTGCATCAGCTGAATACAGACGGCGGCATCATGATCACCGCCAGTCATAATCCGCCGGAATACAATGGTTTCAAAGTCTGCCTGGGGACGGAAACGATTTTTGGAGAAGCGATTCAGGATTTCAGGCGTCTTTTGGAAAAGGGGGATTTCATCGAGGGGGAGGGCGCTTCGGTAGAATATGACATGGTGACCCCCTACAGCGATTACATAGTGAGCAAAATCTCCATAGATCGTCCAGTAAAGATGGCCGTGGATGCGGGGAACGGGACGGGCGGGGTTGTTGCCGGTCCCATCCTCGAGCGCCTGGGATGTACCCCGGTGACCTTGTTCTTTGAAATGGACGGGAATTTTCCCAATCATGAACCTGATCCCACCGTGCCTGCAAACATGAAGACCCTGGCTGACACGGTCGTCAAAGAAGGCCTTGAGCTGGGGATAGGCTTTGACGGGGATACGGATCGGATCGGCGTGGTAGATGAAAAAGGCCATATCATTTACGGCGACATGTTGATGGTCATCTTTGCCCGGGAGATCCTCAAGGATAACCCGGGTGCCACGGTCATCGGAGAGGTTAAATGCTCCAATAACATGTATGATGCCATTCGCGCTCACGGGGGCAACCCCATCATGTGGCGCACGGGCCACTCCCTCATCAAAAAGAAGTTAAAGGAGGAGAAGGCCGCCCTGGCCGGGGAGATGAGCGGCCATATGTTTTTTGCTGATCAATACTTTGGCTATGATGATGCCATCTACGCCGCCTGCAGGCTCCTTGAGATTGTTGCGAAGAAGAAAGAACCCCTTTCCAGGTATATAGAAGACCTGCCGGTGACCTTCAGCACGCCGGAGATAAGGGTCCAGTGCCCGGAAGACAAGAAGTTCAAGCTCGTGGAGATGGTCAGGGAAGAACTCAGAAAGGATCACGAGATCATTGATGTGGATGGGGTCAGGCTGCTCTTTCCTGACGGCTGGGGCCTTCTGCGGGCTTCCAACACCGGACCTATTCTGGTCTTGAGGTTTGAGGCCCAAAGTGAAGCGAGGCTCGAAGAAATTCGCTCCCTCATGGAGGGCATCCTCGAGGACATGAAAGGGCGGATATATATAAGAGAGATTCCTAGTGTTGTATCCCAATTATTATGTCCCGCCTTGGGGCGGAAGAGGAATGTGGCCTCATCTATCGACTTATCGATCGCATAAGGCGCTAATTGGTCACAAAATATTGTTTGACGTTTCGGACAAAATTTTGGGCAAGAAAACAAATCTCTTTATACAATCTGTAGAAAAGGAGCACAGAACAGATTGATTATGTTACCAGGCAAGACTC
>JAFDIX010000940.1 GCA_019307805.1 Deltaproteobacteria bacterium
AGGGCAAGAAGGCCTGAAATCAGAATAGTGCGTTTATTTTGACTGATGGCATATACGGAAGAGATGAGTACCAGGGTCCAGAAAAAGGTCAGGAGAATGCGCATGCCGGGAAAGGGAGCCAGAACCGGACCCAGGATAAGGGTCAAGAGCAGGGCTATGAGCAAAAACAGAAACCTTCGCAAATGGGAGCGTGTGTCTTCAGGGGATTGCTTTGCTTTTAAGATCACCATGAACCGGCCTGTGAGGATTACGGGAAAGGATCAAAAGCCTTATTTCAAAACAATATACCAGATAGGGGGTGAAGGGCAATACTAAAGAATCAGGGCCCGGAGGCCTTTGGGTTAGTATTTTCAATACCCTGCTGCTGTGCCGCGAGTATGGTTAAGTCGTACAATTAATGTGCTGCCGGAAAATCCCCCTCGGTCCCCCTTTACAAAAGGGGGATGACCAATGGTAAATACCCTATCTCGCCCCCTCGGTCCCCCTTTACAAAAGGGGGATGACCAATGGTAAATACCCTATCTCGCCCCCTCGGTCCCCCTTCACACCCTCCTGAGGCGGGTAAAAAGGGGGAAGATGCCTTACTTGTCTGTGACATGGTGCCATGTAACGCCCCCCCTTATTAAAGGGGGGCTGGGGGGGATTTTGTTCAGAGGCAATGGTTTTTGGAGTATTGCAATTATGGGCTGTATGATTTAGGTTCTGGCTATGAAAATGGAAGCTTGGTGTGGGGAGGAGCTATCAATGGAAGCGGTACGGTCGAAATCAACCAGAACAGGTTCCAGCCAAAGAAAGGTTCTGAAACACTTTCTAATCCTTTTGCTTTCGGCTTTGTTTCTCTGTGCAGGACCTGCCGTTGCATCCGAAGGGGAGCCCCATGTGAGAGAACTCCTGAAGAGGGATGAGTGGAAAGGTGATTTTGATGGGATGAAACAGCGGAGAATAATTCGTGCCCTGGTCCCATTCAGCAAAACCAATTACTTCCTGGACAAAGGGACCCAGCGCGGCATTACCTATGAACTCCTGAAGCAGTTCGAAAAGGAAATCAACAAAAAAGGAAAGCAGAAGCATTTGAAGACCATTTTGGTCATCATCCCGGTCACCCGTGACCGGCTCATCCCGGGGCTCCTGGAGGGGCTAGGGGATATCGCAGCAGCGAACCTGACTATTACCCCGGAACGAAAAAAGAAAGTGGATTTTGCAGATCCTCTGCTTACGGGGGTGGATGAAATCCTTGTGACAGGGCCACAAGCTCCCAAAATCACTACCCTTGAGGATCTTTCGGGAAAAGAGATTTATGTGCGAAAATCGAGCAGCTACTTTGAAAGCCTCACCCGGGTCAATGCCTCATTCAAAAAGCAGGGCAGGCCTCCGATTCTCGTGAAGACTGCCGATGAATACCTGGAGACGGAAGACATCCTGGAGATGGTGAATGCCGGGCTGGTCCCCATGACCGTGGCGGACAGCACTCTGGCCAATTTCTGGTCCCAGATCTTCAAAAATATCACGGTCTACCCCAAGATTGCCGTCAACAGGGGCGCCCGGATTGCATGGATGATTCGAAAGGACAGCCCCAAGCTCAAAAAAGTGATCAATGATTTTGTGAAAAACCATAAAAAGGGCACATTGATGGGCAATATCCTTCTGAAGCGGTATCTGAAGAGCACAAATTACGTCAGAAACTCCCATGCAAAGGAAGAATTGAAACGCTTCCAGGCGGCTGTGGATTTTTTTCAAAAATATGCCAAGACCTATGACATGGACTGGCTCTTGGTGGCTGCAGTGGGTTATCAGGAATCGCGCATTGACCAGAGCGTACGGAGTCCGGCGGGAGCAGTAGGCGTTATGCAAGTACTGCCAAGCACAGCCAAGGCCCACCCCGTGAATATCCCCGATATCGAGGAGATGGGGGAAAACATCCATGCGGGTGTGAAATACCTCGACTGGATCTATGAGACCTATTTTGAAAAGGAGAACATGGATCGCCTGAACAAACATCTCTTCACATTTGCCGCATACAATGCGGGTGCCGGTAAAATTACCCGGCTGCGGAGAGAGGCAAAAAAGGCGGGGTTTGATCCCAACATCTGGTTTGGCAACGTGGAGGTGATCGCAGCCAAGAGGATCGGGCGTGAAACAGTCCAGTACGTCAGCAACATATTCAAGTACTATGTGGCATATCGCCTTATCATGGATAAACTCAAAAAAAAGGAACAAGTGATAAAGGGAAAAGGCAGAAAAAAATGATAAAGGCTTTGA
>JAFDIX010000200.1 GCA_019307805.1 Deltaproteobacteria bacterium
ATGGCCATCCGGACACCGACGACCTGGCCCTGGCAGAGATGCCCGTGCTCCTCTGCCGATGAGGCCAGCAATTCTTTAAAAGGCTTCATCCAATTCTCCTTGTGAATTGAAGAAAGTCATTAAAATCAATATATTCTGTTATGTTAAAATTAACATAACAGAACCCAAAAAAAGGGGGCCCTAATTGTGAAAGGCAAAAAAAGGCTCCGGATCTGTTTCTCTCCGATAACCGCCTGCTTTTTCACCGTCCCGATCCTCATAACAACTGGGACACCAACGAAAGTTTCCATCGACCCAGTTGCCGCACGAGCAGATCCATTGGTCTTTCAATTTTTCCTTAAGCTTTGTTCTGGTCTCCTCCCTTTAGAAGATAAGGGATCATAGTCCCCTGTGGCGCTCATCCCATAATGTGCTTCACAGAATACACTTCCGATGGCTGTAATATGGATATTAACTACCGATATATATACTACATTGTGGCACAGCAGGTCAATCCTGTAAATAGATTTCTTCCTGCATGCCCGAGTTCAGAAACCCCTGTACTTCACAGGGAACCGGGGACTCAGAAATTTCCTCCAGATCCTTCTGTAGAAATATTTTCGATGCCCTTGCCAGATTTCTGTAAAAATGCGTTTCCGTGTGTTCCTCTACCTTGCAGGCAAAATCCGATATCCATGCGCCCAAATGATTTTGCAGGAAAGCCCTGCGCCTATCCAGGTAAAACGCGGCGCCCTCCAGATCAGAATGCCCTATGGCCTCCACGGCCTTGAAAATGAGAAAATAAATGAATTCGAGCTCCGCGGCTATGTGGTCGGGGGCGTCTTTGAAAGTCTCGGCAGCATCCAAACCAACTTCCGCATACATCTCTTTGACGTGCATGGTCGAATCGCCCATGACCTTGCGCCCGTTTTCCAGGTAGACGGATCCATAGGGTGGAGCCAAAAGTCCAAAAGGGCCCACGAAGAGTTTGACATATTCGATCTCCAGGCGCGCGAAATTTTCTCTCTGATGTATTTCTTCTGTCATGGGAAGCACATATTTTGCGGCCTGGGGACAAACGATCTTCAATCTGTATTCCAACCGATCCAGAGTTGCTGCAAGCTCCTGACTGGGAAGATAATAACATTCAGCCAGCAATCGATACGCTTCCATTTTGCACGACTCATGAGAAACGAAATCTTTTGTATCCATAGTTTTTCCTTCGTAAAGAGGGGACATTCGGCCGGCCTGTCACCAGGCCAGCCGAATTTTTATAACTCCGGTTTTTGCGCCAGTTTGAGATAACGCTCTCCCAATGTATAGAGCGACAGCATCACCGCCAGAGCAAATACAAAGACCATCCACTCCCATATACTGGGAAAATATTTGATAAATGCCGGGTAGTGTTCGGCCTTCGGCCCGACTGGATGGCTCTGGCCGGCCAACAAAATCTCCATATGCATCATCAGGGTACCCATGAGAACAAGAACAGAGATAATAATTTTGCCGCCGGTGCTCTGGCGTACCGAGGGAATCAGCAATAGGACAAATGGCAAAAACAGTCCCAAAATCACCTCCGTGTGAAACCCCTGCCATGCGCCGAATGCATGTTCGAACTGATGATAGACCAGAAATTCCGGGATCACTGTTGCCGACTCGATAGCCATTTTGACCAGGGTAAAAATTGTGACTGTTCCGGCCACATAGGCAAAAATGACTGTGAATTTATCATACAGCGGTCTTTGCGTTTCAATGTCCCCATCGCCGGTGATTCTTTGCAGGATGGTGCTGTAAAACAAAAACAGGGCCATACCGCTGAAAAGGCCCATCAACAGGGAGTAGAGAGACATGACCGGGCCAAAGTAGGTGACACGGGACTCGGTGATGCCAAAGACCGATCCGATCATCAGCGGCGCCACAATTGCCAGAATAAATGATGAAACCCCCAGGAACCTGCTCAATCCACTGTGCCAGTCCCCCTCGTGCATCCTCCAGAATTTCAGGATCAATACCACCAGTTCGACGCTGTAAATAAATCCCATCCACCAGATGGGGGAAGAAAAGTTGGGAGACAGCATAATGTAATACATATGCTCCACGGAACCGAGTTCCAGACCGATGGATACGAACCCTCCGCAGAGGGTGGCAATGGCGAGAAACACGAGCCGTTTTGCAAAAGGCGCATACTCCTTTATCTGAAGCACCATGGGGATCCCTGCCAGAAGGGTCAGGCCTGAACTTGTCAGTGCCAGAAATATATACACGCCTAGAGGCAATGACCAGATAAGGACATCATTGGTGTTGAACAGCACATGTCCTTTTACGAATAGCATCAGGGCGGTGTATAATCCAAGCAACAGGGCGATACCCAGTACCGCAAACCAAATACCGTAAAGAACTTTTTTTTCACTCATTTAGACACCTCCTTTGGTCTGCCTGTATTGTGCCGGGTTGAAGTCCCTGATGTAAAATACGTGGGGCTCGGTACCGATGTGCTCCCGCAGTCTAAAAGGCCGAAATTTTCCCAAAAGAAAACGGACCTCGCTTTTGGGATCGGAAATGTCCCCGAATATTCTTGCATCAGCGGGACAGGCTTCAACACACCGGGGAAGCTTTCCCCTTTTAACAAGATGATCGCAAAAAGTGCACTTTTCAACGACCCCTTTTGGACGAATCCCCGGCAATGTAGCGCCTCTTTCGGGATTGTAGTAGGGTACGGCCTCGCCTCCCACTTTTTGGACCTCTTCTTTGGGAGAGCTGGTCACGCCTTTTATGATAGTGGTGGTCTCGCGCCAATATTTGTGAGGCTTTTCCCAGTTGAAATAGATCACACCATAGGGGCAGTTAAATTCGCAAAACTTGCAGCCAATACACTTTTTTGGATTATGCATGGTGATCCCGTTCTCCAATTTATGCATCGCTTTCGTTGGACACCCTCTCACACATGGGGCATTGGCGCAGTGGTTACAAAGGGTCGGGATATAATGATATCTGACATTCGGGAATGTGCCTTTTGTCTCTGTAATCTTATTTGACCAGTAAATACCGTCCGATACGTTATTTTCGCTTCTGCAGGCGACACTGCAATGACCGCATCCCACGCATCGTTGCAGGTCAATGACCATGGCATATCTAGGCATTTGATCACCTCCTATACTTTTTCTATTTTTATTCTTGTAAGGCCATAATAGGCGGTACTTCCACTGAGGCGGTCATACTGTGCGGGGATGATATCATTGCTGCTTCCGCCCCGGGGCTCCTTTCCAAACTTCTTGGATGCCAATCGGCCGTAAGCCCAGTGTCCTTGACCGTAGCATTTCGCAACGGTGCCGGGCCTTACCCCTTCCCACAATTTGGCCGTGCAGATCAGGCTTCCGGTTTGAGACGTGAGTTTAATGCGGTCTCCATCTCGAACACCTGTTTTTCGGGCATCTCAAGGGTTAATCTTCGCCACATCATCCCAAATGACATCGCCCGGATCGACATCCTTAAAATCATAATACCAGGTGCAGTTGGCGGACCGCCCTTCACGATTGAGTCTGGATTTGTGATCCACATGGATAAATGGAAACTCTTTCTCATCACCCACAATAAAAGGTTCTTCATAGTGGGGGACAAAGGCCTTTTCGCCCCTGGCCTGATAGAGGCATGTCTCCAGAATGTCATCTACGGTGGTGTCATGTTTACCCGCGTGCTTTTCCAGGGCGGCCTTCAGCGTTTCACTGAAAAATTCGAACTTCCCGGTTTTCGTTTTCATCTTTCCCCATCTCTTTTTGAAAGGATAGGGGTCGGAGTTCCAGACACCTACCTTTCGGAACTCTTCCCAGCCGTTGAACCGATCACCCCCTTTGTACTTTGCCGGGTCCCAAAGATTTTGGGTGGCATATTTCAACGCATAAAGTGCAAATTCCTTTTCATTGGTTGGTGCCTTTCCGGTCTCCGGGTCCTTGTATTCTCGGTAGTGTCTGATCAGGTTGTCAAACCCCCGCTCTGCCAGCTTTTCCGCTATCAGCCAGGGGATCTCGGTTTCATCGGTCTTGTAATCCCAGACCGGCTTGATGACAGGCTGCAGCAGGGTAACGTGGCGGTATCCGTTTGCAATGGATTTCACATATCCCCATTTTTCAAACATATGGTGGGTGTCCGGGAGGACGATATCGGCAAACCATGAAAATTCCGATGCGTTGGTCGTGATGTGAACAAGAAACGGTATCTTGGATAAGGCCCGCTCCCACCGCTCGGGTTGAGGACATGAAAAGGCAAAATTATTCATGTAACCTATTGCCACCTTGATCTCATTGGGATCCGCATTAAGAATGCCCTCTGCCGCATTGTTGGTGAGTACTCCTGAGCCCGGCTTCCCTTTCTTGATGCATGGAAATTCTTTTCGACCCCGCTGGTCTATCTTTTTGTGCTTCTTACCCTTCTTGGCGATATCATCCATAAAGTCCTTCGGTTTCGGAAATTTTTTGGTGTACTCCTTGTTGGAAACAAGCGTTCCTCCGACATTATCCGCGGCACCGACGATTCCGTTCAGCGCATGAACGGCCATGCTGGTGTAGGATCCCCTCACCTGCATACAGGGGCCGCCTCCAAGCCATGATATGGCATGAGGGGCAGCCTTGCCGTAGCCAATGGCCACCCTCTTGATCTGCTCTACCGGTAAACCGGTTCGCCCGGACGCCCATTCTGCGGTCTTATCTTTCAGTTCGAGGTTCCAATACTTGACGATACCGTGGGTATATTTCTCCTCAAAGGTTTCCTCATCGACCGTCTGACCGGGAACGAAACGGTTAACGCCATCAGTAAAGTCGCCCACAAACTCCCGGTACCACAGCCCCTCCGTCAACAGGATGTGAGAAATGGCTACAGCAAGGGCGCCGTCTTCCCCCGGCTTGATGGGAAGCCATTCATCCGCTTTGGCAGCCGTGGCAGAAAGTCGCGGCTCGACAATGGCGATAGTGGCCTTGTCAATGGCATTTCCCCATGCCTTTGAGTAAAAGGGGACCTGCCGATTGGCCGCCAGGGGGTCAGCCCCCCAGAGCAGAATATAATAGGCATTTTCAACATCATATTGCCTGTAGCCCCAGTATCCCTCAGTATAATAAGGGCCGAATTTTTCAGCCTCCGCACAAATGGCACTGTGGGAGATATTGTTGGGAGAGCCGATGATTTTGGTCATGCGATCGTAAAGGATATCCCGCATGTAGGAGTATCGTCCCCGCATGAGCATGTATTTATGGGTTTCGTTGTTCTTGCGAAGCTCCATAATTTTGTCCGCTATGGTATTCAAGGCCTCATCCCAGGATATGGGAACAAAGTTGGGGTCTTCATTGCGGCCCTTTTTGGGATTGGTGCGCTTCATGGGGGTTTTTATTCTATCCGGGTCATACACCTGCTGAAGGCCCAGTTGCGATCTTATACAGCCGGCACCCACACAGACCTTTGAATTGGGATTTCCCCTGACCTTGACGGCTCTGCCGTCTACCACATAAACCTGCTTCGAGCACCAGGATGTACATCCCTGACACGTGGCAGCCTTCCACTCACCAAGATCCTTGTTGGAGGATTCACCAACCTCTGCGAGGGCCTTTAAGGTCGGTCTTAGGGTGCCTCCAATGGCCGCCGCAGTACCGGCCGCAGCCCCGGTTTTTATCAGGAAAGATCTTCTCGTCACTTTTATATCGTCGAGAACATTCTTCACAATTGACTGTTTTTCTCCTTTTTCCCCGTGCATATGACCTCCTTTATGTATATGGATTTGGTAATGAATGATGAATAATTAACTCGGGCTTTGAAATCTCATACATTGGATTTAACCGGCTATTTTTCTCCATTCTCATAAGCGGTATTTATCCAATAGATCAGTTCGTCGTAATCAAGAGGCTGTTTCAGGCATGCGTAAATATGATCTCTCAGGGCCTCTTTCAACTCGGGGTGAAACGATTTTCCGGAGAAGACAATAATATT
>JAFDIX010000201.1 GCA_019307805.1 Deltaproteobacteria bacterium
AAGCCTGTCGGAGAACCAGCTCTATTGGAGGCTGATGGAAAATCTCCATATGCAAGGCATCCGAAATCCCGAGGAATGAGGCGTACATATAAGTACGCCGCAGTGACGAGGGATTAGGATAACACAGCAGATGGGGGTTTTCCGACAGCCTCCTAGGCAGCCTCCTGCTGCCGTTTGTATTCTTCTTTCACCTTGGTCAGGAACAGGACCACAGGCCGATAGGCAAGATGGGCCCATTTGGAAAATGGTACCTCCAGTACGAGCATGGGAATGGCAAACATCATATGAACCACATAGAGGACATAGGTGGGCATGGGCCAGTCCAGCAGTCTCGTAAAATGGATGAATATACCCGTGAGGGCGGTAAGCTGCAGCAGGACGAGGAACATCCAGTCCGTGCCGTGGGATTTTTTGTAGGGGGCCTTGCTCTTTCTGAGCCGGCCGATCAAGGCGTAGGTGGAACCGTAGAGGATCGCCGCAGTGGCATAGTATCCCAGCAGCCGCATGGGATGCCAGATGGGATAGATCACGTCACGCTGAAACGCTATGGGTTCCCAGTACAGACCCACTACCTCGAGACCACCGGCCAGGAACACCGCTACCATCAGGAATATCGTACTGTAGCCTGTCATGATCAGCAGGTGGACGAACCACTGCATCTTGTCCGTACACTCTCCGAACTGCTTCTGGGTGATAAAGTGAACCACAAGTTCCTTGGCCTGTTTGATGTAGATCTCCAGGGGAATCTTCTTTAACATGTCCCCCATAACAAATTTAACGCACCGCCATGTATTGCTGAGCAACAGGAAGGTAAGAATACCTGCCATGAACAGGTCTGCGATTTCAATAGAACCCGCCGGCCACACGGAGTTGAGATAGGCATGCTCCATGTTGGGGCTGTCCGCATGGAAGATCCAGAGGGCCAGCCCGACCAGTATGCCCACGATGGCAACGGCAACGATCTCAAATGTCTCCGATGTGTAGAACTTCCTGGCAAAACCGGTCCAGTCGTACTTGGAGGTGAGAAACCGGCGCATGGCCATCATGGTTTCACCGGGATCAGCGCCTCTCGGGCACCGGTCAGAGCAGTCCCCACAATAGTAACAAAGCCAGGGCTCCGCGCTCTCCAGGATCTTGTCCTCGAGCCCCATTTGGGCATATCTGACCAGTTTCCTGGGGAAAGGATTCTCCGGGGTGGAAAGGGGGCACACGGCGGTGCAGTTTCCGCAATGGAAACACTTATTGGCATCATCGAGCCCGAATTCCTTGAGTTCCTTCATCAGATTGGGATTAACTTTGACACCCATTCATCGTTCCTCCTGATCCTTACTGCCTCATACCTGCAGTTCTTTTTTCAAGCTCACAAACATATCTTTACTGCGGCCGCTACCATCCCTTGAAGGGATTGGGGCCGACCTTTTCGATGGTCTCGGCAAACTCGTCCAGAAGGGCCGGGAGCTTCTCGTAGTCCACGATAGAGATAACTTCAAACCGTACCCGTTCGGATTCAAGGGCCAACCGCTCCAGGGTCTCGGAGACCTTGCTGAGCCGAATATTGGCCAGTTCACTTCCGTGAATGAAGTGGCACTGGTAATCATCCCCGTGCTGACAGGCCAACAGAAGCACACCGTCAATACCCTTGGACAGGGTGTCCGCGATCCAGACGAGGTTCATGGATCCGAGGCACCGCATGGGAATGACCCTGACCCACGGGTTATAGGTCATCCGTCTGATTCCCGCCATATCCAGGGCCGGGTAAGCATCATTTTCACAGGCCAGGACCAGGATACGGGGCTTTTCCTCGTCTTCTTCCGGCACCTTGATGGCCTTGATCATATCCCCGATAATGGGCACCGAGTAGTTCTTGAAGGAGATGATCCTCTCGGGACAGGCCCCCATGCAGACACCGCATCTGCGGCATCGGGTGGGATTGGGCAACGGGTTGGCCTCTTCATCTTCATTGATGGCCCCGAAGGGGCACTCCACGGTGCATCGCTTGCACTGGGTACAGCGCTGCATCGCAAATTCCGGAAAGGTCAGGTCCCCGGCCCTGGGATGCACGGCCGCTCCCCTGGATACCAGTTCAATACACTGGATGGCCTTCATGACCGCTCCGGCTGCATCCTGCTTTGCACTGGCGATACCCATGGGTCGCCGGACACAACCCGCTGCGTAAATACCGGTTCTCCGGGTCTCATAGGGAAAACAGATAAAGTGGGAATCCGGAAAATCGTTATGGAGGGCCGGAAGCTCGGGGCCCTGCCGGTAGTCCAGGTTCAAAATTTCCGACTCGCGAATGATATCAGGAGGCACAGCCAGTTCGTCTTTTTTCTCTTCCTCTGCGTCTTCCGCCATCTCCTTGGCGTAGACATCAATACCAATGGAAGTCACCGGAACCATGCCCGTGGCCAGGACCACCATGTCCATCTCTCCGAGATCCAGTGTCTCCCCCAGGAGTTCGTCTTCCGCCTCTACGGTCAGGGAGTCTCCGTCTGCCTTTACCTCGGGATCCTGACACCGGATAAAGGTGACCCCGGCTTCCTGGGCCCTTCGGTAGATATCTTCGGCCTGGCCCGGTGTGCGCAATTCCTTATAAATCACATATACATTGGCATCCGGATTCTGTGCCTTTACACGCAGGGCCTGTTTCAGGGCCGTGGTACAGCAAGTCGATGAACAGTAGGACAGATGTTCCGGATCCCGCTGGCCGGCACACTGGAGAAAGGCGACATTCCGGATGTCTTTGCCGTCACCCGGCCGGGTAATCTGACCCTCCAGATAGCTCTCCTCAAACATGGTATTGGTAATGACATTGGGGGAGGCCCCATACCCCAGTTTGCTGTCCAGTCTGCTGGGATCATAGGGCAGCCACCCGGCAGCCATCACAATGGCCCCGACGTTATGGTCTGCGCTGGATCCGTTCCGGGCAATGCTCACTTGAAAAACGCCTGGCCCGCCGACCGTCTTCGCTACCTTTGCCCCGGTGAAGACCTGAATCTTGTCACTTTCCGTGACAGACGTTACCAGATCCCTCAGATCGTTCTCCTGGACATCCTTGTAGGGAAGTGTCGCAATTTCTTTTACCTTTTTCTGAAACCCGCCCAGCTCCGTTTCTTTTTCCACAAGGACCACGTTGTATCCGGCCTTTGAGGCCTCCAGGGCGGCGGTCATGCCGGTCAAACCACCACCCACCACCATGATGTCTTTGGAAATCTCCTCTTCCGGCTTGAAGGGCTCAGGCAGCTCGGATCCGCCCACCTTGGCCAGCCCCATGCGCAGGTAGTCCTCGGCCATCAACTGGGTGTCATTTTTGCTGTCTTCCCGGGCGTCCTCTTGGGTGTCTTCCTGGGTGTCCTCTTCGGCTGGTTTCTGACACCAGACCACCTGCTCACGAATATTCACCCGGTCCACAATACATTTTTCAAAGTCAAAGACATCTACCATCACCCGGGGGGAGCAGGCCGCAATGACCAGGGTGTTGGCGCCTTCACCTTCGATATCCTTTTTGATGAGCTCCACCCCTTCCCGGCTGCAGAGGTAGGCGTGGCTCTGGCAAATGGGCGCACTGTATTCTTCAGTGGCCACCTTTCCCAGTTCTTCGATATCCAGGGCATCTCCAATGCCGCATCCGGAGCAAATATATACTGCAGTCTTCTTTTCCATTGGGCTTACCTCCTAGCGATGGATTGGATGGCTTTCAGGGCTGCCGCCGTCCCATCCTGAACACATTCTGACACATTGGTAGGCACTCTCGCGCATCCGGCACCGCAGATACCCGGCCTGGCACCCTGTTCTGTAAGAAAACCGTAATCGTCATAGGGGACCTCGATAGGGAGCGGCGAGGTCGCGGCAGTGGGCTCCATGCCCGTGGCGAGAACAACCAGGTCGGCGCTAATCTCCTGCAATGACTCAGTAGTGGTGTCCTCCACCCGAAGCATCAAACCCTTTCCGGTTTCATCCTGGGTAATCTTGGCCACCTTTCCCTTAAAAAACTCGATCTTTTCATCTTCCTTGACATTGGTATAAAAGGTCTCCAACCGGTCCGTTGCCCGTATATCGATATAAAAAATGGTGATCTTGGCATCCGGGTACTGCTCCCGTACATAGGTGGCCTGTTTCATGGAGGCCAGACAGCAAATGCCCGAGCAAAAGGGCAGGTGGTTCTCGTCGCGGGAACCCGCACACTGGACAAAGGCGACGGTATTGGGAGCCTCCCCGTCAGAGGGACGCAGTATTTTCCCTCTGGTCGGTCCGGAAAATGATGCCAGACGCTCCATCATGACATTGGTAATGACATCGGGGTATTCTCCGAAACCATAGGTGTCCAGTTTGTTGGCATCATAGGGTTTCCATCCCGTGGCCCATACAATGGCACCCACCTTCAGGTCCATGGTCTTGGATTCCATGTCCAATTCTATGGCATCATAGGGGCATGCCTCCTTCACCTTCGGTGCCTCGTCACTCTGTACCAGGGTCGGGTCCAGCACATACCGCATGGGATAGGCCATGTCATGGGGCAGATAGGCCGCGTTGACCGTATCCATGCCGTAGTTGAAGACATTTTCGATCTCCATGGTGCAGGCCTCGGCACACTTTCCGCAGCCGGTACACTTTTCGTTGACATAGCGTGGATTCAATCGAATGGTCACATCAAAGTTCCCCTCCTCGCCGCTGATCCTCTCCACTTCGGCCATGGTAAAGAACCGGACCTTGGGATTCTGCCGGATACGGCGAAAATTGATTTCAAGCCCGCACAGGGGTGGACACAACTTGGGGAAATAATGGTGCAACTGGGCGACCCTGCCCCCCAGATAGGGGTTTTTCTCTACGATATAGGTATCGTAGCCCGCCTCCGCTGCTTCGATGGCTGCCGTCAGTCCGGATATGCCGCCACCGACCACGAGGATACTCTGGGTCTCTGTGTTTGCCATGCTTCTTCCTCCTAAACTCATTGAACGTTTCGGAAAAACCTATACTGAACAAATTCTCAGGCCGCCTGGACCGTTATGCACTGTCGGGGAAGGTATCCCGTTTCAGGGATGGCCCTATATACAAAAAGTGCTCATCTAATGCAAACAAAAATATAACTAGACAGGTTGTTAGGTTCACAGTTCAGCGGTTCACGGTTGTTCAAATCTTTCTCTCTTCGTATCTCTCCAGGTAGTTGATAAAGCCACGAGGACCCGGCAGCATCCTGGATCTGTCTCTTGAGCCCCTAGTCTTTCACAAACCTCTGAACCCCTGGCCCAGACCTGGCTTTCCTCTCCCGTTGCCTAGAAACTCCTGGCGTAGTATTCAGTGCGATCATTTCAAGAATGCCTATCAAGTCGCGCCAGGGCAGGCGTGAACCATGGAACTTTGAACCTGGGGGGTACCCAGGCGATAATCTCATAGGGATCTTTGACATCACATGTCTTGCAGTGGACGCAGTTGGAAAAATTGAGTTTCATGTTCTGTTTGCCTGTCTCTTCATCCACTTCCATCTCATAGACATTGGCCGGACAGAACCTCTGACAGGGGTTCTGGTACTCTTCCTTGCATTTTGTATAACAGATGTCGAGATCTTCTATCTTGAGGTGGGCCGGTTGCTGCTCTTCGTGGGTGGTGCCGGAATAGTAGACATCCGTCTCCTTGTCAAAAGTCCGTTCCCCGTCAAACTTGATATCTCCCTTCTGCTCCTCCGAGGGTTTATCGGTTCCGTAATGATCCTTCACCGTTTTGAGATGGCTGAAGTCCGGAGCTGCGGCAAGGCGGCCTCGAATGATCCTTCCCCCCAGAAGATACTGGATCCCTCCCCAGAACAGGGCGGACCAGAGCCCCTTTTGGAAGAGCTGGTGAAAATTGCGCGTCTTGTAGATTTCCCTGCCCACAGGGCTCTCCAACAGGGATCTCTGGTATCCCTCCAGCTGGGAAGAGGAGAAATCGTCCTTGAGGAATGCCTCAAAAATGCTTTCTGCAGCATTAATCCCCGAGGTCATGGCAGCATGGATGCCCTTGAGCTTCTGGCTGATAAAAAGGGCTGCCGAATCCCCGATCAGGATCCCGCCGTCCATGACAAGTCTTGGTATGGAAAAATACCCCCCCACAGGGGCGGTTTTGGCCCCGTACTGGACCATCTTTCCATCCTTTATCAGGTCCGCAATAAGTGGGTGGAGCTTGAATTTCTGAAACTCCCGGTGGGGATCAAGAAAGGGATCCTCATAGTCCAGCCCGGTGAGCAACCCGAGTGAGATCCGGTTATCCTTCATGCCGTACACAAAACCCCCGCCATAGGTCCGACTGCTGTGGGGATATCCCAGGGTGTGGATCACTTCTCCGGAATCCATTCTTCCTTCCGGGACCTCCCAGACCTCCTTGACGCCCACCACATAACTTTGCGGGTTCTTTCCCTGGTCCAACTGGAACTTGTCAATCAAGGTCTTTGTGAGGCTTCCCCGGGAACCTTCCCCAAAGACCGTCACCTTTGCCTGGAGATCAATACCAGGCTCGAAATTGGATTTTTTCTCACCGTCCGGCCCGATACCCTTGTCCCCGGTCCTCACGCCAATGACCTTGTCCCCCTCATAGAGGACCTCGGTGCCGGCAAATCCCGGGAAAATATCCACGCCGCTTTCTTCTACCTTCTGACCCAGCCATTCCGTGAACCGGGAAAGGGAGATGACATAATTGCCGTGGTTATTGAGCGGTGGCGGGGTAATGGGAGATTTGATCTTTCCATTCTTTGTCAGGAGGTAGACCCCTTCCTTCGTCACTTCGCCCTCCAGGGGGGCTCCCTGCTCCAGAAAGTCGGGGATCAGCGTCTTAAGCGGTCCGGGGTCCATCACAGCGCCCGAGATCCCATGGGACCCTACATAGGCCCCTTTCTCGAGCACGGCGATCATGATCTCATCCAGCTTTTTCCCGTCGCCGACCTTTTCGATCTTTTCATTGTGTGCTTTGATCAGATTGGCAAGATGAAGGGCCCCACTCAGACAGGCCACCCCTCCCCCGACAAAAAGTACATCCACCGGCATGACATCTCTTTCTTCCACTGCCTCATCCTCCCTGTGTAGCATTCAAACCACCATTTACGGTCCTGGTTTCACCAAATGAGACCTCTTTTAGCATAGCTCGAAAGCAGACATCAAGCTTTTTGTGAAAATCGTCACAAGGGTTTATTATTAAGAATTCGGGTCCAGAGGACCCGGCTTTGGTTCGCCCCTGAAAGGAGATCTGAAACCCGCTCTCCTCTGGGTTGTTGGAGCAATGGAGTGCTGGAGTACTGGTCTGGAATTGCCGGAATGGCCTTGTTGCTCCGAAAAAGCGCACAAACCCTGTTTCCTTGGATTTTACTTGGAAAGTCTCAGGTAAGATGTTTTCCACTACTCCAATTCAGCCGTCGTAGCCATTGGCTCCGAATTGGCCCTGAGGATCAGGTTTCGATAACCAAATTGAAAAGCCCCGGCCAAAAAACGGCCGGGGCTTGGTAAATAAAGGTTAATTAAACACCTGGCATATTCCAGACATCCTTCTTCATCATTTCCCATTCGCCAGTACTGGGATCCCAGCGGCAGTTGGCAAAGCACCGCCAGTTCTCATCATCCATCTTAGGAGTATCGGACCTGAAATAATAGCCCGGCCACCTTGTCTCCTCCCTGAAGAGCATTGTGCGGATATGGGACTCTGCGATCCACATCCTCTGGACATTCTCCCAAATCCTTGTGAGCTCATGCAGGTCGCGTGCAGCCATCTTGTCTGAGTCTTCTTTCAAGAGGACCATCAACTCCATGCCCCTTTCAAGGAGTGCCTTACTGGTCTTGAAGGCAGAACTCACGCCGCCCGCATATTCGTCCATGAGCTTCTGGAGCCTGTGCAGGAACTGCCTGGGCATGATGTAATTAGTGTTGATCTCCGGATCCGTTGTCTCACCCTTGTGCGCCTCATAAAGATCAAAAGGTGCGTAGATCTGGGCCTTCAGTTTCTCCACCTGGGCTGCATCAACGTTGGGTTCCTGGCCCTTTTCAATGATGTACTTAATGGCGGCCTTCCCGGCAATCCGTCCCTCAGCGTGTGAACCTGAAGAGAACTTATGACTGGAGGCCCCTGAGGCATCACCCACGGCAAATAGGGCATCCGCCGTGGTCATATTTGCATATCCCCACTTGTAAGGCGTATCCAGGTCCTCAGGACCACTAACCCATGCACCTGACGCGCCGGAGTGAGAACCTATGAAATAGGGCTCACAGGCCGAGAGTGCTTTTCCTCGGGCTTGACATTCAGCCCTGCCCACAGGATAGCCTGGGAAATGGTCATATCAAGGAAGTCTTCCCATGCCTCGCTCTCCAGTTCCTTCATCTTCTTCTTGAATTCCTTGGGATCATCCTTGAACTCATTGGCAATATTCTGAATGGCCTCGTCGGTCTCCATATAGAGGGGACCCAGGCCTGCATCCACATCCAGCATACCCAGGTAGTTTCTCAGGTTTGCAGGGATCGGCTTGGCAAGGCCATAAGGTTTCCAGTTATTGAGTTCCTCTTTCCTGACTACCATGTATTCGCCACCTTCGGCGCTTATGGCGCGGGATTTAAAAAGCAGGAACCATGCGCCCACAGGTCCGTATCCATCCTTGAACCGGACCGGGATGAAACGGACTTCCTGGCACGTCATCTCAGCGCCGGCCTGGAGAGTAAAATAGGCACTGGTGCCGGAGTTAAAAGGAGGATACCAGGAACGGCCAAAGCCCTCACCCACAGAGCGTGGACGAAATACATGCACTGCGCCACCCGCACCGACAATGACGGCCTTTGCCTTGAACACATAAAATTTTTCCTCGCGGGTGCTGAATCCCACGGCACCCACACATTTGTTGCCGTCCATGAGCGGACCAACGATGAATACCCTCTCTATGAGCTCTCCGCCTGCATCGGCGAGTGCGTTCTTGGCTGCTTCGGCAATGATGATTTTATATGATTCGCCATTGATCATGAGCTGCCAGCGGCCTTCATGGACATATTTACCATCTTCGTCTATCCAGATCTTGAGGCCCCACTTTTCAAACATGTGGACTGATGAATCCACGTGACGGGCGATATTGTAAACCAGGTCTTCCCTGGATATGCCCATCAAATCCTGGCGAACATAGCGGATATAGTCCTCCACCGTATTCTCGCCATCTTTGACACCCACATACTGGTTTATGGCCGAAAGACCCATGGCCACTGCGCCACTTCTGTCCGTGGCGGCCTTGTCCACCATAACCACCTTTAATCCATTCTTCTTGGCCCAGTATGATGCCTCAGTGGCCGCGCCACATGCTCCAAACCCCGCTCCAACGATCAGGAGGTCGGTGCTCACTTCTACTGTTTCATAATTTGCCATATCTATTTTTACCTCCTTTTGTTTAGTTGGGCGTGGGGACTGCATCCAGTCCCAGGGACGCAGGCTCAGTTGCCAATGCCTGGCTGTTGATGTCATCATGAGTGGGAAATCCACCCAATGGATCTGCTGATCCTTCCGGTGTAGTCCTTGTGGGGAACTTAAACCGTTTAATAGAGCCGTCACGGAACTTCACCGTCCACATGATGTCTTCGGTGCCTCGCAACGGTGTTGCGCTGGGTCCCAAGGGAACAAAGTCGGCATAACCTCTTACATCCATGGCCTGCGTCGGGCAGAGCTTTACACAGCACATACATTCCCAGCACATTTGGGGATCGCGATTGTATGCCTTCATCTCCCCGTAACCGGCAGAACCGTCTACGTCCAGCACCATCAGGTCGTTGGGGCAGATATACATACAGGCTGTCCTGTCCTGTCCCTTACAACCATCACATTTTTCTGTAATTACATAGCTTGGCATTATTGAACCTCCTAGGTTAAACGAATTTATAAATTCCTACGAAATATAATTGACTGAAACAACAATGATTTTTTCCTTGCCACCTCCTTTCTCTGCTAAAAGATTCTGGTTTAAAAAGAGTAGTGATACCGGTAAATAAAAATCCGTCTACGATTACTTCTTCACATCGCCGGTGGCAGCGCCGTGCAGCTTGACTTCCACCTTTTCATCCAGGTTCTGATAGTAGTTCTGGAGAATTTCCACCACCTCGGGGCGGGAGAATTCCGCGGGCATTTCACCACCCTCGGAGAGGGTCTTTCGCACCATGGTCCCGGAAAGCAGCAATCTGTCATCTTTGCCGTGGGGGCATGTTCTCATGGAGGCCATGCCGCCGCACTTGTAACAGTGAAAGGTCCAGTCGATATTGAGATTCTCGCACTTGAGTCCGCCCGCGGGAATTTTATCAAAGATCTTCTGGGCGTCAAAGGGGCCGTAGTAGTCGCCCACACCTGCATGGTCCCGCCCGATGATCATGTGACTGCAACCGTAGTTCTGGCGAAACACGGCATGGAGCAGGGCCTCTCTGGGTCCGGCATACCGCATCTCCATGGGATAGCCGCCCTGCACGACCGTGCCTTCCACAAAATAGTTGTCCACCAGGGCCGAAATGGCACTGACCCGGGTATCCGCAGGAATGTCACCCGCCTTGAGCTTGCCCACCAGTTGGTGGATGTAGACGCCATCCATCACCTCTACGGCAATCTTGGCCAGGAATTCGTGGGACCTGTGCATGGGATTCCGAAGCTGCAGTGCCGCAACCCGCTTCCAACCCAGGCCTTCGAAGATCTTTCGGGATTCTGCCGGCCTTTGGTAAAGATCCTTGAACTGCTCCGGGTAGTAGCTTTCGCTGATCACCTTCACCGGGCCTGCCAGGTTGTACTTGCCCTGGGCCATTACCTTCTCCACGCCCGGATGTTCCATATCGGTCGTGGTAAACACGGCCTTGCATTCATATTCCTTGTCAATGGTATATTTCTCCGATACCTTCATGGTCGCAATAGTGGTCCCGGTATCTTCATCCACCAATGCCAGTTCATCCCCTTCCTTGACATCTTCATCATCCGTGGAAAGGGTGATGGGAATGGGCCAAAAGGTGCCGTCCTCCGTGAGGAACTTGTCACAGACACCCTGCCAGTCCGCCTTGGTCATAAAACCCGTCAGGGGCGTAAAGGCGCCAATGCCCAACATGATCAAGTCCGAGGCCTCTCTTGAGGTAATGTTGATTGATTTAAGGCCCTTGGCCTTCTCTGTCTCCGCCTTGAGTGCATCCCCCTCAAGCAGCAGCGGTATCAGTTTTTCTTCTTTTCCGTGGGGAACGATAAGATCCGACATGCATTATCCTCCTTTTAAAATTTGGTGTCGTTTTTGCTTCCAAGAATGGAAAATAGGGTTAATTATTCTGATGGTTACACCCTTGTGCATTTTTGAACAAGCTCCCTTTATATCGAAATCCATGGAGGTGTCAAGAAAAAACGCACACAAACGGCATACGTGAAGCAAAAAGATGAACGCCCATTCAAAATTCTTTCAGAAAGAGCACGCAACTAGCCTAAATATTAGTTTTTATATGTGTAATTTAAAGGATCAGGCAGATTTTTTTTTAAACTGGTAAACCCCGGCCGCAACGTCTCATCATGGGCACAACCCCGTCTTTTCTACCCTTTTGCTATGTTTTCACATTGCACTTGTATTTCCCCTATATAATATTAAGGTATGTGTCTGAAAAAAAGCCCTGCAACACATAACGCGGCTTGCCTATAGGGGAAATCCAGGTTGAGCAAGACCCTCATGGCATACGGCCAAAGGCGTAAGGCAAGGTAAATGGTGAATAAAAAAGGGCTTTCTGATATCACATCCAAAAAAGATACATAAGAGATTTACGTTGTTGGGGTAATTTCAGGGACACTACTAACGGACAGGCTGATGAGCGATCATGAGATGAAACTCATACTCCTGGGAACAGGCACCGCTATACCTTCCGGGGACCGGGCCTCTCCCTCCCTGGTCCTGCTTATGGAGGGCGGTCCTGTCCTCTTTGACATGGGGCCGGGTACTCTCAGACGGCTCGCTGAACTGGGCATTCCATTTGACCGGATCAGCCAGGTATGTTTCACACATTTTCACCCGGACCATACGGCCGATCTCGTCCATTTCCTGTTTGCAACAAGGCACCCGCCCATTCTTGAACACAGGAAACCCTTCAGGATCATCGGGCCCCGGGGCCTTCAGGATTTTCTGAGAGGGATACAGAAGGCCTACGGGCACTGGCTGGACCTGCCCCCTGAATTGCTGGAGATTGAGGAACTGGACGTCCGTAACCCCGAGATGAGGTCCTATGGGAATTTTCGTCTCTCAACACAACCTGCGAAACACACCCCCCATAGCCTTGCCTATCGCATTGAAAATCGTCAGGGCCGAAGTTTTGTATATTCGGGGGATACGGGTTTTTGTGACGAAATCGTGATTCTGGCCCGGGATACGGACCTGTTGATCCTGGAGTGCTCATTTCCCGATGGACAAGGGGTGGAGGGGCATCTCACCCCTTCCCTGGCGGGTGAGATAGCGCAGCAGGCAAGGGCCAAAAGGCTGGTCCTTCTCCATTTCTATCCAGAGGTCCTGGCCACGGATATAACAGGGGACTGCCGAAAAACCTTTCAGGGAGAACTCATTCTGGGCAGAGATCTCTTGCATTTGACCGTGTGAAAAGATATCTCATTCTGCAGACTGGAGTGAAAGATATGGGTAACAAGTTCAAGGGTTCAGCAGAGATTATTCCCGTGGACAAGGCCATAGGGAAGGTCCTTGCCCACGATATCACGGAGATCCGTCCCGGCAACTTTAAGGGTGCGGCCTTTAAGAAAGGGCACATCCTAGGGGAGCAGGACATCCCCCATCTCAGGCGTCTCGGAAAAGAACACCTCTTTGTCCTGGACCTCGGACCGGGGGAACTCCATGAGGACGAGGCAGCCCTGAGGCTGGTCAAGGCCTTTGCAGGCTCGGGCATCCATTATGACGATAGCCCCAGCGAGGGAAAGATATCCCTGAGGTCTGCCCATAAAGGACTTTTGAAGGTCAATGTCCAGGCCCTGATGGAGATCAATCTGGTCCCGGGCATCTCCTGTGCCTCCAGGCACAATAACGGGATTGTTGAGAAAGATGAGATAGTCGCTGCAACCAGAGCCATCCCTTTGATCATAGAAGAAAGGTTCGTTCAAACGGCTGTCCACACCGCAAAGTCCGCCGGGGGGATTTTCTCAGTGAGGGAGCTGACCCAACCCGATACAGGGCTTGTCATTACGGGGAACGAGGTCTACCACGGACTCATTGAGGACAAATTTGCCCCCCTGATCCGCAAGAAATTACAGACATATGGCTGCCGCCTCCGGGAGACCCTATTTACTCCGGATGACAAGGGGAAAATCAGAGATGCCATCACGGGGTTTCTCGAGGAGGGTCTCGGTCTCATTCTGGTTGCCGGGGGCATGAGCGTAGACCCTGATGATGTGAGTCGCATGGCCATCTCAGAAGCAGGTGCAGAAGATGTGGTCTACGGCACGCCTGTCCTGCCCGGAGCCATGTTCCTATACGGTCACCTTGGAAAGGTTCCCGTTCTGGGGCTTCCGGCCTGCGTGCTGTATTACCATACCACTATCTTTGACCTTCTTTTGCCGCGAGTCCTTGCAGGAGAAAAAATTACCAGAGTGGACCTGGCCGCCATGGCCCATGGTGGCCTGTGCCTGAATTGTGATGAGTGCAGATATCCGAGGTGTTCATTCGGGAAATAATCCGAATAGCGGCATTATTTTCCGAACCATGGGTTGGGCCCCTTTGGCAACCTAATAGACTCTCCCCACAAGATATGCGTTGAGGGCCTTCAGATCCTCCTTGGCCGGAGAATCGGGAAAGCCGTCAAGGCAGCCGGCAGCCTGATCTGCAAAATCCTTTGTCTCAGCCTGAATTCTCTCAATGGCCCCGTTGTTCCTGACCATGGTAATCAATTTTTTGAAGGCCTCGTCCTTGGGACTCTGGTTTTTGAACGCGTCCAGGAGTCTCTCAAATTCTTTGGGGTCGAGATCTGCCAGGGAGTAAATGAGTGGCAGGGTGATCTTTCCCTCTCTCAGATCCTTTCCCACCGGCTTTCCAAAAGTCTTTTC
>JAFDIX010000941.1 GCA_019307805.1 Deltaproteobacteria bacterium
CATTTCCCAGTCAATACCGGGGCTGCTGAATTCCGCGCCATCCAATGTCCCCCGCTCTACAGCCAAGTAAATCTCGCCACCCGGGATCTTCAGCGGCGAAGCGCCTATCTGCTTCAAAATCCAGATCGTTGCCCGGGATGGTGTCCTCAGCTTCAATCCCTTATAGTCCTCTATCGATTTGATCGGCCCGGTCTTTTTGGTGGTTCGGAAACCGGACTCCATTGGGGTGACGCCGAGGGAGAAATAGGTCATGCCATATTGACCGAAAAGTTCCTGCATCATCTCCAGACCGCCCCACCCATACATCCAGTTGACGTAATCCACATTGGTGAAGCCAAATGGGAAGGATCCTAAGAAGTCAAAGGCGGGGTCTTTGCTTGCCCAGTAGCTGGGCCAGTCACCGGCCATCTGTACGACGCCTTTGCTGCAGGCATCAAAATACTCAAAGGCCTTCATGAGTGAGCCGGCCGGAAACCATTTAATCTCAAAGTCCCCATCAGTCATATCTGCCACATACTTGATCATCAGCTTGTCGCCGTAATAGAGATTGATGGCAGGTGTCCAGGTGCTTCCCATCTTCCATTTAATTTTCTTGGCCAAAGCTGTGGTTCCGAATGCAAGAACCATGGTTATTGCGCCCAAAAACATCAACAATTTAATCTTTCTCATTTTGTCCCTCCATTGAATTGAGATTTATTGGTTTGAGGCCACCAAGAACTCTGCCCCCGCTACGTCAGGTCTATCACCTCCTTTCTTTCATTGAATTATTTCCATTTATATTGATTAAGATACTGCTTGATTAAGGTATTGCCCATTTGAGAATGTAATAGTTTGGATGCCAAAGTGGATACCACGGTAGGTTATTCGTCTATTTTCGGAAATTGTTGCCATACTCATATAATATTGATGCGTGTGTCAAGAAAAAGATAGGGTATGCGTAACTGAAGAGAGCTTTTAATAAATCCTTAGTACGTATTTGTTCAAATCACATCATGTTTGCGTATGATTTACGCCATAGCCGATGGTTTCGTAGAAAGTCTCCAAGGCTGTCACTCCCGCGAAAGCGGGAGTCTCCCGCCGCGGCGGGATTGATATTACTGGATTCCCGCTTTCGCGGGAATGACGACAACGGGTGTTTTTCGACTTTTTACGAGTTTGTCATAGTTAGATTGAATATTTAAGGAATTCCATCGTTTTTATTAGAAAAGACAGAGCGAAGCGATACCACAAATAGTCAATATTCAATAGTCAATATTCAATTTGCTTCCGGCTTGTCCGGGTTAGGCCTTTTTGCAATGCGGGATGGTCCCATTCAGCTCTTAGAAATCAGCGTTGCCGGTCGAATGCTTTTTTCACCAAATTTATCGCAGATTGAATCCAGGGCCGTGTTAAGATCATTTCTCTTCTGGTACCCCTTATCCTGGTCGAAAAGAAAGAGCTGTTTTTCTCCCTCAAGGGAACTGAGATGGGACAGGGAAATTCCCAAGAGCCGTACCGGCCTTTTGCCCACGGCTGTCTTTTTAAGGAGACGGCAGGAAGTGGAGTATATCTCCATGCTGTCATCGGTGGGTTCAGGCAGTGTCGCAGCCCTGGTTATTTGCGTAAAATCGCCATATTTTACCTTTAAAGAAACGGTACTGCCTCTAACTTCCTCCCTACGCATCCGGTGGGCAACCCTGTTGGCTAAGGACAGGATCTCTTTTTTGGCCTGATCCGGGTCAAGGATATCCTTCATAAACGTCTGCTCATGGCCGATAGATTTTGGTTCACGTTCCGGCTCCACATCTCTTTCATCAATCCCCATGGAGAGTAGATGCATTGCGGCGCCATGCTTTCCAAAGTTTTTTTCCAGGATCTCGACAGGAATTTGCCGCAGGTCTTTAAAGGTCTTAACGTTAAGCCGCGCTAAAGCCTGCTGTGTTACTTTTCCAACACCCCACATTTTTTTAACTGGGAGCGGGTCCAAGAACTCCAGGCTTGTCAATATCAGAGGCTATTTTGGCGACAAACTTTGAAGAGGCCACCCCGGCCGAGACCGTGAGCCCGGTTTTTTTAAGAACCGTCTCCTTGATCTTCTTGGCGATTACCTCGGTTTGACCCATAAGACGCTCTGCGCCTGTAAGATCCAAAAAGGCTTCATCAATGGAGAGGGGTTCCACCAATGGAGTGAAGCAACGGAATATTTCGAATACCTGTCTGGAAACCTCCTTGTATCTTGACATCCTGACCGGCATAAATATCCCGTCAGGGCAAAGTCGTATGGCAGTTGCTATGGGTTGGGCAGAGTGGACACCGAATCTGCGTGCCTCATAGGAGGCGGATGACACCACACCTCTCTCTCTATTGCCACCCACAATAACCGGTTTTCCCCTCAGTTCGGGTTTATCGAGGGCCTCGACTGCCGGGTAAAAGGCATCCATATCAAGATGAATTATGGATCTTTGCCTGGTTTTCAGAGGTTCAGTGTTCACCCTTAACTCCCGTCTGTTTTTTCAAGAAGGATTTTAACAGTTCCAATAGATTTTTCTTTACCTCGGAACCCAAGTAGCCCCGTTGAATCAGGATTTAGACTACAAATATGGCGGACAAATCTGTCGCGCTCCAACAATCAACTTAGAGAGTTCCCAATTGAGTTTTGTGTAAAAAGCACAAGAAATTTTTTACAATGCCCTGAAAGTCAGTGGTAGAAAAAGATGAACTTCCAGGTAAGCGAAGACTCCGACATCGAATA
>JAFDIX010000008.1 GCA_019307805.1 Deltaproteobacteria bacterium
GCACTCAGCAAATGAAAAAAACACTTCTTCTTTTCCTAATCATTCTTGTATGTCTCTGGGGATGCTCCAAAAAGAGATCCTATGTCAGCGCCCCAACACCCCCGGACGCCATCCCAGTCCCAGAAACAAAGAAGGGAAAGATTCCAGAGCCCTATATGGTGTTTGGAAAACGCTACTACCCCCTGCCCGATTCCCACGGCTTTGTGCAGTATGGAAAGGCTTCCTGGTATGGAAAAAAGTTTCATGGCCGACGTACGTCGAGCGGTGAGATTTATGACATGTACAAGAGAACTGCAGCCCATAAGACACTCCCGCTGGGCACCTATGTCAAGGTCACTCTCCTCTCCACAAAAGAATACGCAATCGTCCGCATAAACGACCGGGGACCTTTTGTAAAAGGGAGGGTTATCGATCTTTCCTATGCCGTAGCAAAGGAATTGGATGTGGTAGGTCCCGGGGTGGTTGATGTCCAGGTCGTTGCCCTGGGAAAGGAAGTGGGAACTCTGCCCGCGAATCAAGGGGCCAAGCCCCTGGTGGAGCTTGGCAATCTCAAGACCGGAGACTTTACAATTCAGGTGGGAGCATTTCAGGAGAAGGAGAACGCCCTCAAGCTTGCTGAAGGATTACGTGACCATTTTGAATACGTCCGAGTGTCCGTTTATGTGGATGAGAACAAAAGGACCCTCCATCGGGTCCATGTATCTAAAACAAATACCTTGAGTCACGCGGGGGAGATGGAAAAGAAGCTGGAGGATATGGGTTTCAGGGGGGCCTTTATCGTAAGAATTTAATCCGCCTGAGGTTTACCCGCCTCTGGAGGGCGGGCAGGGGTTTAATTTTCCGCCGCTTGTTGTAGCGAAGCGGAGATCCCGCTTGCGGGGCGGCGGGGTAGTTCATTCTTCTCCGTTAATTTTTTTTCTCAGAACTCCGGAGATTTTGAAAACGACCACCCTTCTTGCCCTCAGATGGAGATCCTCGGTGGTCTGCGGGTTTCTGCCTCTTCTCGCCTTTTTCTCCCGCACCACGAATTTGCCGAAACCACTGACGAGGAGGTCTTCCCCTCTCGCGAGGGTATGTTTGGTGATTTCAAAAAGTCTCTCTACCACCGTACGGGATTGTGTTTTGCTGAGACCAACCTGATGATAGACATCATTGATAATCTTCTCTTTTGTTAAAGAAGCCATCTCTGATCTTCCTCCTCATCTCATCCCTTGGATATTCCTCATAATATCCGTAATTATTGGGTAAACAATATGGATTATGCCCCGGGGTGTGTCAAGTATTTTTTAATAGCCGAATTTCTCTTTCAATTTCCGGCCTACAATCGGCGGCACCAGACCGTTGATATCTCCGTTGAGGCTCGCAGCCTCTTTAATGATGGTGGAACTGGTGTAAAACCACTTGTAATCGGTCATGAGAAATACGGATTGAACGTCTCTGTTGAGTTTGCGGTTCATGAGAGCCATTTGAAATTCATATTCAAAATCAGAAAGGGCCCTCAGTCCCCTGAGGATGACATTGGTTTTCATTTGGACCACATAGTCCACCAGCAAACCGTCAAATGTGTCCACCTGAACCTCGGGTTTTCCCTTGAGGACTTCCCGGATCATGTCTATTCTTTCCTGGAGGGTGAAGAGGGGCGCCTTATGCGGATTGTTCAATATCGCTATAATAAGTTTGTCAAATATTTTCAGAGCCCTGTTAACGATACTCAGATGCCCGTTGGTAATGGGATCGAAGGTCCCAGGGTATACTGCCACTCTTTCGTTCATTCACTATCCCCGTATGCATAGATTGCTATTTGTGTTTCTCCGTGGACTCTTGTTTTGGCCAGCTTGAGTCTGCCCGCAACCCTGGGCAGATCATCCAGTTTTGAGGCCTCGGCCACCACAAGCGATGCAAGGGCCAGGACCTCACCCTGACCGAGTTCAGCCAAGAGTCGCGGTATCATCTGCTTCCCGTATGGCGGGTCAATAAATACCAGATCGAATTTTCTTTTCATCGATTCCAAGGGAAGCCCTTCAAGTAAATTTTTTCGCAGCACAACCCCGGAATCATGGCACCCGCACAATCTCAGATTCTTTTCGATCAGTTTGGTGGAGTGCCCTGCATGATCCACAAAAGTGACCCATTCTGCTCCCCTGCTGATGGCTTCAATTCCCAGGCTTCCTGTCCCTGCAAACAGATCCAGCACTTTTATTGCCGTCATGTCCTGGCCGATGAGATTGAAAATGGCCTGCCTGATCAAGTCTGAACTGGGTCGTATACGCAACCCTTTCAAAGATGCCAGACGTCGCCCCTTCATTTGGCCGCCGGTTATTCTCATGGGACCGCTCGGAAAGACACTCAATCAGCCGGGGGCTGGGGTTCCTTCTCCTCCTTGATGGTGACTTCGGCGGAGGCCTTGTCCTTTTTTGCGTGAGACCGCCTGCCCTGTAAGCGATAGAGGAGGGTAAGGGGGCCTGATAAGATATAAAAGAGCATGATGAAAAACAGCATAATTTTGGGCTTGTAGGCAATCACAATAAAAATCAATATGACCGTTACAAGCACATGAAAGGGTTTCCTGTTGCCGATATCCAGTTTCTTGAAGCTCGAGAACCGTATGGTGCTGACCATAAAAAAAGACAGGACATAGATCATTATCAGGATTGCCATGCCGCTCTTTTGGGGAATTCCACCCAGGACGCCTGTGAAAAGGACAAGGGATGCGATCATGCAGGCTGCAGCCGGTATGGGTAATCCTCTGAAATGTTCGGGGTCTACGGTCCCCTTTTGGACATTGAAGCGGGCCAGTCGCAGGGCTCCGCAAATGACATATACAAAGGCGGCAAACCATCCCAAGCGACCAAAGGGTTCCAGGGCCCACCTGAAGGCCAAAATAGCCGGGGCCAGGCCAAAGGCCACCAGGTCTGCCAGTGAATCGTACTCAGATCCGAATTGGCTTGTAGTGCGTGTATAGCGGGCTATTCTCCCATCAAGCCCATCAAAAACAGCGGATATGATAACGGCAATGGCCGCGGCCTCGTACCGCCCCTGGATAGTCGCAATAATGGCATAAAATCCGCCAAAGAGGCTTGCGGAAGTAAAAAGGTTCGGGAGAATGTAGATCCCTCTCCTTTCCCTGCGTTTGACGCTCCGGCTTTTTTTTCTCATGGCAAATACCCTAGAATAGTTACCCCTGCCTTGACTTTTTTACCCGGTGTTATGGTGAGTTGGCTGTCTTTGGGCAGGTATACATCCAATCGTGATCCGAATCGAATCAGACCAAACCGCTGCCCGGCACCAACCCGGTCGCCTTCCTGTATCCAGCAGGCGATTCGCCTTGCAATAAGTCCCGCAATCTGGACAAAGGCGATTTTATGGCCAATATCGGTTTGAAGCAATATCCGGTTATTTTCATTCTCCTTGGAAGCCTTGTCAAGATGGGCGGAGAAAAACTTCCCCTGATGATAGGTGATCTCAGAAATATTTCCGGTGATGGGAATACGGTTCACATGGACGTTGAAAACAGACATGAAGATACTGACCAGTACGGCCGGCTCTCCAATGGGGTTATCTTTATTTTCAAGGACTTGGATCCCCAGACATTTGCCGTCAGCCGGGGTGAGAACCGCCCTTTCGTCTGCATTGCTTTCACGTTCCGGATCACGGAAAAACCAAATCGTAAAAAGTGTCAACAGGGCAAACAGGATAAAGGCGGGAGTGAGACCCAGGGCATAGGAAAGGACGGTGAGGAGGCAGCCCGCGATGATAAAGGGCAGCCCTTCCCTTGCTATGGGCAACCTGTTATTGATCCTTGTTTTCTCCAGATGGGACGAGGCCATTATTCTGACACCTTGCAATATTTTGTTCTCGGGCGACCGCTAAAACGACACTCTGATGATAAAAGGCAATGATATAAGTACCTTTTTAAGGGTTTGTTTGTCAATGGGCTTGTGTCGTCCGGGCATTTTGCAGGACCCATAAGCAGCCTTTCTTTACGAAAGAAAATGATATTGCAGACCCCTATCTCCCTTTTTCACCGGCCGGGGAAAGGAGGGGGAAGGGGTTGGGCCGGATGTCGGGTGGGCGAAGATAGGTTGGCGCCAGATTCTCTACTTCATCAAAGTCTTCTTCATGAAAGCGTCCCAGGCCGATGCTGCCCACAGAAGAGGCCCGGAGATTCCACAAATGGGGAGGGGCCAAAAAAGCATCATCCCCAAGGAGGTCACGAATGGGATGACTCTGCACATTGAAATCATTGCCTATGAAAAAAGTTTTCCCCGTCACAAAGGCTGCCAATTCCTCAAACTTCAGAGGGGTGACCTCCTTCATAGTTGTTACGGCCCCGTCTCTGCAGCTACGGAAGAGTGCAGCGAAAATCTCCCCTTTTTTAGAGGTGATCACGGGGCACAGGGGAATGTCTGTATGGGATAACTGGCCGGCGAGGGCCTTCAGACTGGGTACACCAATAATGGGAATGCCGAGCCCATGGCACAATCCTTTGGCCGTGGAGAGCCCCACCCTGAGCCCGGTAAAACTGCCGGGACCGGTTGCCACAGCAATGGCCTTCATCTCCCCAATGTGGGCATCCGAGGCCGTCAAGAGATGGTTCACAGCCGGCATGAAGCCGCCGAATTTTTTGTTCCCCGGTGTCAGAACCACTTCTGCACCCAGGGACCCGCTCATTTCCAGGAGGGCGATGCTGAACTGGGGGGTGGAGGTATTTATGGCGAGAATCATTTTCAGGATCACCCAAAGATCTTCTCGATAATACTTCGGAATCCCGGAATCCGCAACAGGTCATTGATGGTGACAAGCAGCATGAGAAAGATGAGCATGATGAACCCGACCTTCTGTGCAAATTCTCGTTTACGGAGGCTCACGGGTTTGCCGATGAGAAGTTCCACCAGGAAAAAGATGATAAGACCCCCATCCAGTATGGGGATGGGAAAGAGATTGATGACGGCGAGGTTTACACTGATGACCGCCGTGAAGGGTATAAGAAGGCTGTAACTCTGTTTGGCCATTTCCCCGGTCATCTGCCCGATCATCAGAGGGCCCCCAAGCAGTTTGTAGGAGAGCCGTCCCTGAAAAAGCCTCACAATGACGAAAACGATGCGCTCTATCCAGTCCCAGGTTTCCTTAAAGGCCCTTTGAGCGGCACCAATGGGGCCAAACTCCAATTGTTTTCCCTTACCCGAGGAAACAATGCCGATCAGCGCAGTCTTGATTTCCTGTCCCATTAACTCCTGGGTCACTTCTTCCGGGACCACATTGAGGGTCAGAAACTCTTTACCCCTCTTCACAGAGATTTGGAGAGGGATTCCTGCCTTGTCCTGCACGATCTCTTTGATTTCGAGCCAGTCTTTGATCTCTTTATCCTGAATGGCGACGATCAGATCGCCCTTTTGAAGCCCGGCTTTCATGGCAGGAGAATCGGGTGACACCTGCCCGATTTCAGGGATAAGGATGTATGCCCCGGCAGACCAATAAAGAAGCCAAAAAAGAAAAAAGGCCAGAATCAGGTTAAAAATAGGTCCTGCTGCGGCAATGGCTATTCTTTTCAGAACATGCTGGTTATTAAAGGCCCTCTCTGCATCCTCAGGGGTAAGGTCCTCGGATTCCTCCTCCTCCGGATCTTCACCCAGCATTTTCACGTAGCCGCCCAGAGGGACCGCCCTCACACTGTACTCGGTTTCCCCGAAGGTCTTCCACACCAGTCTTGGCCCGAAACCCAGGGCAAATTTGAGCACCTTCACGTTGAAATACTTGGCCACGAGAAAATGCCCAAGCTCATGGAAAAATACCAAGACCCCCAAGACCACGATAAATGGTAATAAATAATAAATAAGAAAATTCATGGCATACCTTGCCTCTTCAGAATTACAGCATTCTAGTATATTGTCCCGGAAATTTCTTTAACAATTTGATTCCCGTATGGCCCCTACCGGGTTTTATATGGCCATGCAGGTGCAACCATTATAACGATAATGATAGATATTTCCAGGACACTGCAATAGGGTTTTTCACTACAAATCCTATAATGATCTTTTTACCGCAAAAATGCAATCAATGGGTGCGCAGGTGCCGCTTCAGCGTGTTCGCTTCGTCCCTGGCCCAGGCATCCGCCTCCAGAACCCCCTCGATGCCGTCCATGGCAAACGGGGTGTGGGCCTCCATGGTTTTTTCTATGAGTTCGGGAATCTGAAGAAACCCGATCTCTCCTTGAAGAAAAGACTCCACAGCCACTTCATTGGCACCGTTCAACACGGCGGGCATGCTATGCCCGATTTCCACGGATCTCAAGGCCAGTTCCAGGCATTTAAACTTTTTCAAATCGGGCTTTGAAAAAGTCAGCATACCTATTTCTTCAAGTTTCAAAGAAGGAAGTGGCGTTTTCAAATGCTTCGGAAAGGAGAGGGCGTAGGATATGGGGGTGATCATGCTGGGGACCCCCAGTTGGGCGATAACGGACCCATCCCTGTACTCTACCATGGAGTGGACAATACTTTGGGGATGGATGAGGATACTTATCTGATCTATGGGCAGATCAAAAAGCCATTTGGCCTCTATGGCCTCCAGACCCTTATTCATAAGGGTTGCGGAGTCGATGGTGATTTTCCGTCCCATGGTCCAGGTCGGGTGTTGCAAAGCCTCTTCCGGGGTCACCTTTTCCAGGTGGGCAAGTGAAGCCTCCCGAAAGGGGCCACCGGAAGCGGTGAGAATAATGCGCTTCACATCTTCCTTGGGGTGCCCTTGAAGGGACTGGAGGATGGCACTATGTTCACTGTCTATGGGCAGGATAGCCACCTGCTGACTTGCCGCCTGGGCCATGACGATCTGGCCAGCCATAACCATGGTTTCCTTATTGGCGAGGGCCATTTGCTTGCCCGCCGTTAAGGCGGCGTAGGTGGGAAGGAGGCCTGAGGCCCCTGTCATGGCGGAGATAACGGTATCCACCTCGGGCATTGTCGAAACATGAAGAAACCCATCCGTGCCTGAGAAGATCCTGGTCTTGGAGCGGGAGCCCAGACGCTCTCTGAGTCTTTCTGCAGGCTCCTCTTCAAGAAGGGCTGCGCAGAGGGGCTGGTATTTCTCAATCTGTTCCTGAAGAAGGTCGACATTTCTCCCCGCTGCCAGGGCAACCGCCTTGTATTCAGAAGGGTTGGCCTCTATGACCCGAAGTGCATTGGAACCGATGGATCCTGTTGAACCTAATATGGCTATTCGTTTCATGCGCCGGCCAGAAGATCTCTGAAATATTGGATGGTGCTCTCAAGCCCGCGTTCAAGGTCGATCTCGGGCTCCCAACCCAGTTTTTCCTGTGCAAGGGATATGTCGGGTTGACGCCTTTTGGGATCATCCGCGGGTTCCGCCAAAAACTCGAGCTCGGATCGGGATCGGGTCAATCTGATGATGTGTTGTGCCAAATCTACTATCTTGGATTCCACCGGGTTTCCGAGATTGACAGGCCCCACAAAATCATCCGGACCGTTCATCATCTTGATAAGACCGTCGATCATGTCATCGACAAAACAGAAGGATCTTGTCTGGGCGCCTTCCCCAAAGATGGTTATGGGCTTGTCCTGAAGCGCCTGCATGATGAAATTACTGACGACCCGGCCATCATTGGGGTGCATGCGCGGACCATAGGTATTGAAGATGCGCACCACCCGGATGTTGACATTGTTTTGTCTGTGATAATCAAAAAAGAGGGTTTCTGCGCACCGTTTTCCCTCGTCATAACAGGCCCTGATTCCGATACTGTTCACATTTCCCCAGTAGCTTTCATCTTGGGGATGCACGGCAGGATCTCCGTATACCTCGCTTGTTGAAGCCTGCAGGACCTTTGCCTTGACTCTTTTGGCAAGACCGAGCACGTGAATAGCACCCATAACGCTTGTCTTTGTCGTTTTCACGGGATTGTATTGATAGTGCACGGGGGAGGCCGGGCAGGCCAGGTTGTAGATCTGGTCTACTTCCAAAAAAACGGGGTTCACAAGATCGTGTCGTATCACCTCGAAGTGGGGGTTCTCCAGGAGATGAAATATATTGCGTTTCTGACCCGTGAAGTAATTGTCGAGGCAGATGACATAATGCCCCTTTTCCAGAAGCCTGTCGCAGAGATGGGAGCCGAGAAAACCGGCGCCTCCCGTAACCAGAACCCTTTCACTATCAAAGGGATGATATGCCATGGTTTACCTCCCTTTTTGTCATATGGACCAGCTTAAATATATATACAGTATGGGAATGGAAAACAACAACCCGTCTATCCGGTCAAGAATACCCCCGTGCCCGGGGAGAATGCCCCCCGAATCCTTGACTCCATAGGTCCTTTTTATCACGGATTCAGCCAGGTCACCGATTTGTCCGGCAATGGAAAGGGCGGCGGTCAGGCCAATAATGGCCACCCCCCATTTGTAGAGGGGGATGAAGAGGAAAAACACCAGAGCCGCAATCAGGCTGGAAAATAGACCCCCAATGGCCCCTTCCCAGGTTTTCCCGGGGCTGACCGAGGGGTAGAGTTTGTGTTTGCCAAATAACCGGCCAAAATAGAAGGCCCCCGTGTCCCCCAGGAAAATAACGGCCAGAAGAAAGAATACCCAAAGATCACCATCGTGACGCTTGTCGACCAAGATCAGCAGGGAGAGGGGGAGGCAGGCATAGAGAGGCGCCATGATCGCATTTGCCAGGAAATGCATCGACTGTGTGCCGACCGAACGGTAGGTGAACATGACCAGCGTCATGGGAACCAGGACCCAAGAGAGGATGATTGCCGGGAGTATAAAGACCTGGCCCAGGGAGAGAGACAGGAACAACCACAAGGTCAGTAAAGCCCCGGCCCCCTGGACAAGTTTGGAGAGGTCGGGACATGTGATCCTGTAGAACTCGAACTGACCTGTGATGGCCGCCAGGAAGAGCAGGAGGTGAAAGAGCTCTCTGGGTCCGAAACCGATAATGTAGATCAGGAAGGGGACGGCGATGATGGCCGTCAACCATCGCCTGAGATGAGCGGACTTTTTTTTCTCCCGGGTATCCATCCCCTTCATCAACGTTCCTTATCTGCAAGTTGATCGCTTGTGGCCCCGAACCGTCTCTCCCTTTTCTGATATTCCTCAATGGCCGTCAAATATTCCTCTTTTCTAAATTCCGGCCACAGTGTCGGCGTGATATAAAGCTCAGTGTATGCGATTTGCCATAGGAGAAAGTTGCTCACCCTGTATTCACCGCTCGTCCTGATTAGAAGATCCGGGTCAGGCATGTCGGCCGTATAGAGTGCAGAGCCGATGAGTTTTTCATTAATGTCTTCAGGAGAAATTTCTCCAGCCTGGACGCGCCTTGCAAGGGTTTTGACGGTGTCAACCATTTCCTGCCTGCTGCCGTAACTGAGGGCGAGGCTCAAGGTCATCCCCTTGTTTCCGGCAGTTTTTTCCAGGGTCTGACGGATGGTCTCTTGGACATCCTTCGGCAGCTTACCGGTCCTCCCGATGGTCTGGAAGCGTATGTTATTTTCCAGCATTTCCTCCAGTTCGCCCTTGAGATACGACTTGAGAAGCTTCATCAAGGCCTTTATTTCATAGGCCGGGCGCTTCCAGTTCTCTTCTGAAAAGGCGTACAGGGTGAGCCATCGGATACCGGTCTCACGGCTGGTTCGAACAATCTCCCTGACAGATTTCGCGCCTTCTTCATGCCCGCGTATTCTATTGAAGGCCTTTTTTTTTGCCCATCTCCCGTTCCCATCCATGATAATGGCAACGTGTTTTGGGAGCTTTTCGGGATCAATGGAAGACATAATTGGTGGGAGTTAATTAGAATTCGATGATCTCTTTTTCTTTTTCCGTGGTGACTTCATCAATCATCTTGATGAAGTCATCGGTCATTTTCTGTACTTCATCCTGGTTTTTGTACATGTCGTCTTCAGAAATCTCTTTATCGTTTTTCAATTCCTTGAACAGATCATTGGCATCACGTCTGTGATTGCGGGCAGCGATTTTACTTTCTTCCGCCATTTTTTTGGCCAGTTTGGCCAGTTCCTTCCTGCGCTCTTCGGTAAGGGGGGGGATGGGAATCCTGATGATTTTTCCATCATTCATGGGTGTCAGGCCAAGTTCAGACTTCAAAATGGCCTTTTCGATTTCTCCAATTACGGATTGATCCCATGGCTTGATGGTAATCAACCTGTTTTCCGGGACCGAGAGCGAAGCAACCTGGTCCAGGGGCATCTGGGTATCATAACAATCCACCTTTATACCGTCCAGGAGAGCCGTGGAGGCGCGCCCTGTTCTAATTTTTTTGAATTCCCTGTCGAGGGCCTCAATGGTGTTTTCCATCTTCAGATTCAATTCATCGAGGATTTCCTTTTCCATCATTTCTCTCCTGCTATTAAGGTTCCCACATGTTGGCCGTAAAGGACCTTTTTGATATTTCCTTTTTTGCGGAGATTGAAGACAATAATGGGCAAATCCTGCCCCATGGCCAGTGACACGGCGGTGAGATCCATCACCTTTAAATTCTTCCCCAGGACCTCCTGGTATGTCAGTTTTGTGTAGGGCTTTGCGTGGGGGTTTTTCTCAGGATCCGAATCATATACCCCGTCCACCTTGGTCGCTTTCAAAAGAACTTCAGCCTGGGTCTCCATGGCCCTCAAGGCGGCAGCCGTATCGGTGCTGAAATAGGGATTACCGGTTCCTGCCCCCAATACCACAATGCGGTTTTTCTTGAGATGGGCCATGGCCCTCGCCCGAATGTAGGGCTCAGCCACTTTGTTCATGTCTATGGCAGACATGACCCTCGTCTCTGAACCCATATTGTTCAGGGCCTCGCCCAGAGCTACGGAATTGATCATAGTGGCCAGCATCCCCATGTGGTCTGCCGGCACCCTCGCCATTCCATAGTCTGATGAATGCAATCCTCTGAAAATGTTGCCGCCACCGATGACTATGGCAATCTCCACCCCGTCCTTGTGGAGGACGCTGATCTCTTCCGCAACACTTTTAAGAACCTCTGGTTCGATCCCGAAAGAGGTATCGCCCATCAGGGCTTCTCCACTTAATTTAAGGAGGATGCGCCTGAATCGGGGGAGACCATCAGCCATCAGATTCACCCAACTGGTACCTGGCAAAACGCCGGATGACTATGTTTTCACCTGTCTTGGCAATCACCTCATTAAGGCGGTCCGTCACGGTGAGATCAGGATTTTTTACGTATGCCTGTTCCAAAAGAACCGTTTCGGAGTAAAACTTCTTCATTTTGCCTTCGACTATCTTATCGATAATCTTTTCCGGCTTGCCCGACTCCTTTGCCTGGGTCGCGTAAATCTCTTTTTCCTTGTCCAGGATGTCGGAGGGGATGTTGTCCCGATCGATGGCCATGGGGTCGGTGGCCGCAATCTGCATGGCCACATCTTTTACAAACTGGTCGAAGTCCTCGGTCTTGCCGGAAAAATCTGTTTCACAGTTCACTTCCACCAGAACACCAATTTTGCCTCCGGCATGGATATAGGCCTGGACCTGTCCTTCAGAGGTGGTCCGTCCGCCCCTTTTTTGCGCCGTTGCGATGCCTTTTTTCCTGAGGTACTCAATGGACAGGTCAACATCCCCGTCGGTCTCCTTGAGTGCCTTTTTGCAATCCATCATCCCGACACCGGTTTTTTCCCTTAATTCCTTTACCAGCGATGCAGTAATCTCCAATTTACGATTCCTCCACTGAATCTTCTTGAATTTTCGGTCCCTCTTTCCTTGAAACGACGATCACTTCCGGTTGTCCTTCTTCCCTTTCAGCGGCGGAGACCTCTTCTGCCTGCGCAGCCTCTTCTGCCTGCTTTGCCTCGGCTTCAGCCTTCAGCCTTTCCTCAGCGATGTGATGACCCTCGGTGCATGCATCGGCCATCCGCGAACAGATGAGTCTGATGGCCCGAATGGCATCGTCGTTGCCGGGAATAATATAATCGATATCATCAGGTTCACAGTTCGTATCTGCAATGGCTACAATGGGAATCCCCAGTTTCTTGGCCTCATTAACGGCAATGTGTTCTTTTTTGGGGTCCACAATAAAGACGGCACCGGGCATTTCGTCCATATTTTTGATTCCGCCAAGGTTTTTTTCCAGCTTAACGAGTTCCTTCTCCATCTTAAGGGCTTCTTTCTTGGTGTAACGGCTGATGGAGCCGTCTTCCTTCATGCTCTCCAGATCCTTCAGGCGCCCAATGCTCTTTTTGATAGTCTGAAAGTTGGTCAGGGTACCTCCAAGCCAGCGGTTGACCACATTGAACATGCCGCATCGCTCACTCTCCTCAACGATGGAATCATGGGCCTGTTTCTTGGTTCCGACGAAAAGAACAGGGTATCCATCCGCCACAGTCTTTGCGATGAAATTGTACGCCGTCGCAAAGAGACTTACCGTCTTTTGCAGATCTATAATGTGAATGCCGTTGCGCGACCCAAAAATAAAGGGTTTCATTTTGGGATTCCAACGCCTGGTCTGGTGTCCAAAATGGACGCCGGCCTCCAAAAGCTCTTTCATGGTAATCGATAGTGCCATTTCATCCTCCTGATTCTCGGGGGACCCTGAAAGGCCCCTTCCCGCGGTTCTCCCTCCGCCCAGAGACACTCCACATTCCCTCAAAAGTGCAGGGCACCGGGGATTCTCTGAACGTGTGAATTTTTGGTTGTGGGCGCGACCTTTGACAATGTTTCAAGCCCTCACAGGGCGCACCCGTGACTCTGTGCCTGTAGGTTCCTCCGCGCTCCCCTGGCTTGCCTTCCCTGGGCCATTGATGACAACATAGGCGCTTGTCCGGCAGGTATCGCACCGGCCCCCTGGGGTTTCCAGGACCGTAGAAAAACCATAAACGGATTCTTGTATCATTGCCTGCATGGCTTTTCAAGGGAAAAAACGGATTTCAATTGTGTTGACCTTTTGAGCACCTTTTCATTAATATACATCATCACCTTTGAAAACCCAATGAATTCCCCCACATGGGAGAGTATACCATGGATGATAAGACAAAGAGGGAAATAAAGAAAATAGCGCGCAATACGGAAGTGAAGATTGCAGAGTCCATCCTGCGCTGGAAGTACAAAAAAGAAGGCAAAAGGATTCCGGAGGACGGGAACCTGCATACGCAATCCCGGGTTGTGGCGGATAAAGCCCATAGGGTTCTTAGCCGGAGGGGCAAAAACATCTGGGAAGAACTTAAAAAAACCTATCGCAAGACCAAGGAGGACGAGTAAGGAGTGAACAAGAGGCAGAGCCTGTTTGAAATCAAGTCTCGACTGGACGAAAAGGAGGAAGAGAGGCTATCACCCTATGCCTGCCTGAGCCGATCCGCCCAGAGGCGGAGAGAGGAAGACAGGGTAATCATGGGGCATCGGCAGAATTTTGCGCTGGACACGGACAGGATCCTTCACTCCCTGGCCTATTCCCGCTACATTGACAAAACCCAGGTCTTTTATCTCATAAAGAACGATCACATTACCCACCGGGTCCTCCACGTACAGCTTGTCTCAAAAATAGGGCGAACCATTGGAAGGCTTCTCGCCCTGAATGAAGACCTTTTGGAGGCCATCGCACTGGGACATGATATCGGTCATACCCCCTTTGGGCACGATGGAGAACATTTCCTTTCAGAACTGACCGAAAAATACGGGGTCGGGCATTTCCTGCACAACATTCAAGGGGTCAGGTTTTTGGAAAAAATTGAACGAAAGGGCAAAGGCTGGAATCTCAGTATCCAGGTGCTGGATGGAATTTTATGCCATGACGGGGAGATCCATAGTCAGGCCCTTCACCCGGACAGGGACAAGGACTTTGAGATGTTGGATCGGCAGATCCGGGGGAAAATGGAAAATCCGATCATTGATCTGTCCCCCATGACCCTTGAAGGGTGTGTGGTCAGAATGGCGGACACCATCAGTTACATCGGGCGAGACATCGAAGATGCCATTCGTCTGGGTCTTGTCACCCGGGAAGATCTGCCCGAGGACTGCAAAGAGGTCCTGGGTGACACAAACGGAAGCATCGTCTATACCCTCGTAGAGGACCTGGTCGCCAATAGTCTGGGTAAACCCTATGTGAGTTTCAGCCAAGAAGTGGGAAATGCCCTGAAGAACCTGAAGGACTTTAACAATGATCGCATCTACACCAGTGACCGGGTGAAGGAGCAGACTCCAAAAATCAAGCTGATGTTCGAGCAGCTCTTTACCGTGTATATGCAGAACCTGGAATCAGAGAACAGGGAATCTGATATTTACAGGGAATTTTTGGCCGGCATGGCCGGGGGATACTCCCGGGAGACGCCCCCTGCCGGGGTGGTAAGGGATTTTATGGCGGGAATGACGGATAAGTACTTCCTGGATCAATGCCACAGGAATCTCATCCCCCAAACAAGATCCATCCGTTTCTAGGAGTCTTCATAGCCCAAGATCTTAAAATTTGTGTCAAGTTTTTAGAAAATTACATAGTTCCAGGCAGTTAGTCCGTGATGCTGGTCGAAGATCCCGGCCTTAGCGGGGATACTGGTTTCTGGATGCTGGTCGAAGATCCCGTTCTCGGGGATTTTTAAAGGATCTCTTTTTTCTTTATCCAGTATCGAGCATCCAGCATCCAGCATCGGTTCGCCTCCCCGGCCCGTACCGGCCCGGGACGGGCAAGCAATGTGATATCTACACCATCAACTCGTCGGTTTACCCGCCTCCCGCGAGCCCTAAGCATTTACAATCATCCGGGAAAGTGGTTGACAAAAATAGGCCAAGAAAGTAAATCATATAGAGGTTTTCCAAAGGACTGTAAATTAAGAAAAAAGCCAGGTTGTTTTCATAAAATAAGACAAACCGGGGGAGCAGTTCCATGGGCCAGGCCCAGGACATGAATGAAGGGGATACCATCCTGAAGATCGAGGACGTCCACATGCATTTCGGCAAGGTGGCAGCACTGGCCGGCGTGGATTTGGAAGTGAAAAAGGGTGAGATTCACTCCATCATTGGACCAAACGGGGCCGGCAAGACGGTCATGATGAATTGCATCAATGGGCTTTACAGACCTCAGAAGGGCAATATCTATTATAAAGGGCAGAAAGTTAACGACACGAAACCCTACCAGCGGGCAGCACTGGGCATTTCCAGGACTTTTCAGAAGCTCGAGTTGTTTGGCGGCATGACGGTTCTGGACAATATTCGTCTTGGCAGGCACATCCATCTCAAATCAGGCATTCTGAGCGGTTCCCTGTATGTGGGCAAAACCCAAAGGGAGGAACTGGAATCCCGGCAGTTCATTGAGGAGGAGATCATCGACCTGCTGGAAATAGAAAGCATCAGGGATAAGCCCGCCCATATGCTTCCCTACGGGCTTCAAAAGCGGGTGGAGCTGGGCCGGGCACTCGCACTCAACCCCGAGCTTCTCTTGCTCGATGAGCCCCTGGCGGGTCTTAATCTGGAAGAGGTTGAGGACATGGCCCGCTTCATACTGGATATCAACGAAGAGGAACGCTGGAAGGTGACCTGTATTCTGGTGGAACATGACATGGGTGTGGTGATGGATATCTCCCACCAGGTCTTTGTCCTGAACTTCGGGAACAAGATCATCGACGGCACACCGGAAGAAGTCCAAAATAATCCTGATGTGATACGCGCCTATCTGGGTGAAGAGGATCTATATGCCACGAGGAGGTAGAGGAACAGATGCGGGGATCTGAGATAGAGATTACCAAGGATCTCACCATTCCAAAGCTTTTCCTGGAGCAGTGCAAAAAGTATGGGAAGAGCAAAGTGGCCATGCGGGAAAAGGAATTCGGTATTTGGATCCCCTTTACCTGGGAGGACTATTTAAACAACGTCAAATACCTTTGCCTCGGGATGATGGGCCTCGGGCTGAAAAAAGGTGATAAGGTGGCCATGATCGGGGACAACCGTCCCGAAGGTCTCTGGGCTGAAATGGCCGCCCTGTGCGCCGGCGGGGTGGCGGTCTGGCTCTTCCAGGACTGCATGATGGACGAGGTCCGGTACATTATCGA
>JAFDIX010000202.1 GCA_019307805.1 Deltaproteobacteria bacterium
CCTGGATAATGTCGCACACCCGATAAACGATAATGCAGGTTGCACGTAATCAGGTCCGCCCGTGGAAAAGCCGGAGGAACCGCCGAGAATTCTTGATAACATAGAGGATGGGAAGTGATCAGCTTTCCGCGAGAATCAACACAATAAAAGGAGCGTATGCATCATTCAGTGCAGGTAGAGATTGAATAGGGCTTCAGAATGATCAATATGTAAACAATGTCAGGATAAAAAGTCAATTTTAAAATTTTCCCCTCACAACTCGTAATTGACACCCCGCTTGAGTTCCCCTATTCTTCCTGTATTGCATTGATGCAACACATTTTCTCTTAAGAAAGGATAGGACTCATGAGACTAAAGGACAAGGTTGCCATTGTAACAGGAGGTTCTTCAGGAATCGGGGAACAGATTTCTCTCAGATTCGGCCAGGAGGGTGCCAAGGTCGCCGTTGTCAACCGCACAGCGGAGGCGGGCGAGAAAGTCGCCAAAGAAATCATTGCGGCAGGGGGGACTGCCAAGGCCTTTCCCTGCGATGTGTCCGATAAGGGTGAGGTGCAGGCCATGGTGCAGGGCGTGGTCGATGCCTTTGGGACGGTGGATATTCTCATAGGTAATGCCGGTTTCATGGTCCTCAAACCCCTCGAAGAACTCAGCGAGGAGGACTGGGACAGGACCCTGGATGTCAATGTAAAGGGAAACTTCCTGCTTGCCCAGGCAGTGGCGCCTATCATGAAAAAGAAGCACTACGGAAAAATTGTCCTCACGGGTTCCATCGCCGGTTCCCAGGGGCACGGCGAGGGGGCTGCCTATTGTGCCAGCAAGGGCGGCGTTATCCTGTTGATGAAGGCCCTGACATCGGAACTGGCCAAAGAAGGGATCAATGTCAACTGCTTCTCACCCGGGGCCACGGCCACCCCTCTCAATGCAGAGTATCGGGCTGACCCTGAGATTCTGGCACTGTTTGCCAGAAATACCCCCACGGGCCGGGATTATATACCGCCACAGGACTTGGCCGGGGCTGCCCTGTTCCTGGCCTCAGATGATGCCCATGCAGTCCACGGACAAAATCTCGTGGTGGATGACGGTTTCAGCGCTGTAAAACCCGTTGGCTGAAAAATGGAACGAATCAGAAAAATAGAAAAGGTGATCACGAGCAAACCGACTATTGAAGGCAGCCGGGGGTTCAGGAGGTGAGTATCTTCCTGAATTCCCCAATGGCTTCCCCATCCTTGAGGCGGCCCTTCGCGGCTTTTTTCGCCAGCCTGTATCGCGTGATAAAGAGTTCCTTGCGCTTGAAGGGGGCCAAACGGGAGAAAAGATCCAGATTATCCCCCCTGAATATAGGCCCGGAGTGGTCCAATTCATAGTAGGCCTTTTGGACAAAGGCATTGGCCTGTTGCCGGTCCATGGTATTGTGTTTCCACTGATCCATGTAGCCGGTGATGCCGTGTTTTTTTCTCATCTCCGGTCCATAGACGGGGCTCAACGGCGCCACTATAAGAGTGTACAGATTCCATGAAAGGATGCCCGGCAGTTCCGGATGTTGGACGCTCCGGATAAACTCCAGCGTCCGCAATGCGGTCTCATCGGTTTCCCCGGGAAAACCGAATAAAAAATAGCAGGAGCAGTTGATGCCCGCGGCCAGTAGTCTTCTGATCACCGCGCCATACTTTTCAGGCTCGGCCTTTTTGTTCATGTTACGCAGAACTTGAGGATCCGTGGATTCAAGGCCCAGGGCCACCTCAAAACAACCGGCTCTTCGAAGGAGATCAAGGTCCGTGTTTTCCAGGGCACTCAGCTTGATCATGGTCATCCATTGTATCGGAGTGCCTTCAGCCACAGTCTGTTCACAGAAGCTGTTGAGGTCACGGTGTTCCAGGCGGAAGTTGTCATCAATAAAACGCACATAGCGAATGCCGCGCTTCGCCACGGCCTTCATTTCATCCACCAGGTTCTCCACCGGCTTAATGAAAATCATGCGGCTGTCTTTCCTGAAGGTACAAAATGCGCATTTATGAAAACACCCTCCGCTGGCCTGCATGGGCATCACCCCTGCGTCGAAGACGTAATCCGGAAGTATATCCCAGTCCACCTGGACCTTGCCTTTGTGCTTTACCTCATCCGAAAAAGCCGTAAAGGAATAGACATCGCCTTCCGGTCGGGCAGTGTTCGGAAGAAGATCCAGGGAATCACCAGCCTGGATTCGCTTGAGTGCTTCGCAGAGGATGTCTTCTCCCTGACGGCCGATGATATAAAGGTCCACCGACGGTTCACGATAACCGAAAAAGAGAAAGTCCTCATGAGCAGACCCTGTAACATAGTCCTTTTCACGGGATCTCTGCCGAAAAATGTAAGAATTGTAGACAAACTGCCCGCCGGCAATGATGAAAATATCGGGTGCCAGGGATCGAATGTCTTCAACCAGCCTTCTCAGAGATTCCTTGGTATGAATAAAAGTAGTGGAAATCACCACTACCCTGGGATTCTCATCAAGGTGTTTCCTAAATCTTTCTTTTCCCGCGTAGTATTTGTTGATCAAGGCGACTTTAAAACCATGCTTCAGCAAATGGCTTAACAGAAAAATCCCGTTGTATTTTGGGGCGAACCACATATTCATTTTGCTGGTATCTTCTATTGGACCGAGATCTATTCCAGGATCTTTCAGGGTACCAAGGATATTCTGCAGGGTAGCAGCCTTACCATTGAGCCCAAGCCTCGGGGAAACCAGTGTCCCCGGCCTTGCAATCCCATCCTGGTCCTGGCCGATATCGGCGATAATCACGGCATCAAGTCCCAATGCCTGTCCCTCCTATTGAAACTACTATTTCGGATCCCCTGCGAAATTGCAGGGGGTTGTTACATTCTACTTTTCAACTTATTCTGCTACATGAAAAAGGCCCGAAAAGGCCTTTTCAAAGGGTATTTACCTAAGAGATCTCCAGTAGTCGAACAAAAAGGACGCCATTTTGCCATGGACTTTCCTGTATGTCCAGCGAATTCAGGAATTCTCTTGCCGCGGGCTTTCTCTGTGGAAATTGGGGAAAGTATGGGCTTTTCACGGCAAGCGTTTATAATGTATGATGATTCGGTACGCTTCCTCCTCGTCTCTGGAAGTCCCCTCAAAGAGCCTGTGGCGTGGCATGGACCCATTGTGATGAACAACCAGTAGGTGAGGCAAATTGATATGTCCCAGTGGTTTCAGATCAAAGAAGTGGCACAGGATGTTTACGTCATCGAAGAACCGGGTCATGTGCAAAGCTATTTGATAAACGGCCGGACACACTCCGTCCTGTTGGATACCGGCGCCGGTCTAAGCGATATTCGCAATGCTATCCAAGTTCTCCTCAGAGAAAAAGTCCTTGTCCTGAACACCCACTGGCACTTTGATCACATTGGTGGGAATACACTATTTGATTATGAATGATATGGATCTGTCCCAAATGACGGGAAGTCAGCCTCCCAAGGAGAAGAAAAGCAGGCTGGGACTCTACCTCGGAATCGGGTGTTTGACCGCGGCGGTGCTCATGGGCGTCCTTGGCTATCTGGGGTATAAGGGAGTCAAGGGTGTTATATCCGGGTTTGTGGAGGAATTTACAGATACAGAACCCCGTGCCCTTCCTGAAGTTTTGATGAGTGAGGAGGATGCCCGCACGGTCATTGCTACCGTAGAGGACTTTAAAGAGGCTGTGAGACAGGGGCAGCCCACTGATCCGCTCCTTCTGACCGGGGATGATACCAACCTGCTGATTCATTCCCACCCCAACTGGAAATCGCTTAAGGGCAAGGTTTACATAACTATCGAAGACGATAACATTCGCGGCGAGGTGAGCATCCCCCTCGATGAAATTGGTGGTTTTGTAAAAGGGCGGTATCTGAATGGGTCGGCAGTGTTCAGCGTGGCATTACTGGACGGACGCCTCCTGGTTTTCGTAAATGCCATTGAAGTAAAAGGAAAATCATTACCTGAAGGTTTCATGAAGCAGTTTCGCACAGAAAACCTTGCAAAAGATGCCAATGAAAATGAAGACATGGCCGATGTCATAGAAAAACTGGATTCCATCTTTGTAAAAGACAGCCAACTGATCATTGTTCCCAAATATCAAAGTAAAGGCCACCAATAAGGAGTCCATCATGTCCAAGCATATCGGTATTGTCGCCTGTAGTGCTGAGGGCGCAGCACTCTGTTATCGTACTATCTGCAATGAAGCACCTGCGCTTATGGGTGAGCACATGCACCCCGAAATTACCATGCACACCCATCCACTTGGCGCATATATGGACCACATTCGCAACAGCGATTGGAAAAATGTCGCGGACCTGATGTTGTCCTCCGCTCGCAAAGCGGCACAGGCGGGGGCTGAATTCGCCATCTGCCCGGATAACACGATCCATGAGGCATTTGATTTCATTGTTGGGAATTCTCCCATACCCTGGCTGCATATTGCGGAATCTGTCGGCAAAGAGGCCCGGAAAAAGGGATTTCAAAAGCTGGCGATTCTAGGAACAAAATATCTTATGACAGGTCCCGTGTACCCTGATGCCCTGAAAAAGCTTCAGATCACCAGTAAAATTCCCGATGAGAATGATCGCGAGAGGATCGACCATATCATTTTCAAAGAGCTGGTCAACGGTATCTTCCGCGAAGAATCAAGGCTTTATTTCAATAATGTCATCAAGGAACTAAAGGATGTGGGGTGTGAGGCCGTTGTTCTGGGTTGTACAGAGATTCCATTGCTTGTGGATCCCGACGACTGCCCCCTTCCGACACTGGATTCAACCCGCCTGCTGGCCAGAGAGGCCCTTCGGGAGGCCTTAGAACCCGGCCTCAAGTAAAGAATCCCAGCCCATACAGGCTGTGTCTCAATTGGCAAAACTGGGGTTATAGGGGTTTTCGTCATTCCGGGCTTGACCCGTGGTTCGACAGGCTCACCACCCTGAGCGAAGTCGAAGGGGAATCCAGTGCATTTACGTCCTTTTGCGTTTCCGGATGCCGGTCGAAGATCCCGTCTTCAGCGGGGATCAAGTCCGGCATGACAAGTGCGAATTAAACGTTGTTTTGTATTATGACACAGTCTGATAGTACCAGGTTTTCAATCTAAAGAAAAAAGGGACTGGTTCCTTTGCTCATCTTTCCTGACATACCCGAAAGTAGGCGCACACCCCTTGTATTGTTTCCTCGATGCCGGACTTTTCCGTATTGATCACCATATCATAATGGACGGAATCGGAGACTTTCTTGTGAAAGGAATGCCTGATAAAGGCGCTGCGTTGGGATTCCCTTTGCAGAACACGGCCCGTTGCCTCTTCTGAGGAGACATCAAAGGTACGTGCAATATTCTCGATTCTCTTTTCCCGGGGAGCGACGGTCCGAAGGCTGAACCTGAGTTCCGATGGAATAATGAAATTTGCCCCCCTGCCTACGATGACCGCATTTCCATGAAGGGCAATGGCGCTGACCACTTTCATGAGATGTTTGAGATAGAGACCAGGATACAGATATTCCTTTTTGATAAAGGACACGATGAAATCCTCGAGACCCGAAAGACTCTCCCTTTCCACACTTTCTATCAATTTTGAACTCACGTGGGCACTCTCGGCAATGACTTCTATGAGGGTCTTGTCGAAAAAATCAAAATGGAGGTGATCCGCAATACCCTTTGCAATGACGGACCCGCCGCTTCCGGGCTGGCTTGAGACAGTAATGACTGAAAGCTGTTCATCCCCGGCTTTCTTCCCCCCCGCCTTTGCCTCCTCCCATTTTTCGACCTGCTTTCGAATAACCTCATCCATCGATGATTCACTCATTTCCATGCCTGTCTCCTCCTTCGGATTGCCCATATCTCAATTCACTGAACCGCTCCAGCCGACGATTGGTACAAATGAGGTATGCCGTCGACATGGCGAAC
>JAFDIX010000942.1 GCA_019307805.1 Deltaproteobacteria bacterium
AAACTTCTCCAGGTTCTTTTTGACCCTGCCAAGCTCTTTGGTAAAGAAGCCAATGGTATTGTCGCTTTTCTTCCACGGAACATTCAGATAATCAATAAACTCGTAGGGATTGTGTCTCTTCCATGTCTGATAGGAGAAGGTGACAGCCTCGCAGCTTCTTGGAATGATGACACCATCGAGGTGGGAATGTTTTCCGCTTATTGCCTGGTCAAAGTCAGCCCGGAGATAGGAGCACAGATAGGTCTGGAGGTAGGAATTGCCTATGGTGATGGAATCTTTAAAATTGGGGATGAACCGAACAGGATGGAGTCCTGCAGCGTATATCAGCTCCTCCGGGACGACCGGATGAAAATAGCCAATCATTCCACGTCCAGTTTTATCCCTAATTTCCCGAAGGACCTCATGGGAAGCCTTCACGCTGCTGATCATCTTGTCCAGGACGATGGACATCATTACTGTTCCTACAAGAAGGGATCATTCAAAAACTTGGTAAATGAACGGTTCAGGATTGGATTCACCAGGATTAGAAATTTGTCTTGTCCAGGCCCTTCAATCCGTATGCCTCCCTGGCCTCGTCGGGCGTACCTATATCCAGGCTCAAATCCTTGGCTATACGTGCCACCATTTCCACCTGATCGGCATTCCTTCCCTTGCCGGCATAGAGGGAATCCTCCAGACCCACTCTGGCGTGTCCCCCCATACACATCGCCACTGTGCCCAGACGTATCTGATCCCGACCAGCCGCGGCCGCTGACCAGGTGAACTCTCCAATCTGTTTGGCAGCAGTGTTATACAGGAACACCACATTCTCTACCGTGGCCGGCATACCGCCGAAGAGACCCATGACGAACTGGAGGTGAGGCGGACTCTTCATGAGCCCCTCGTTTACCAGCCAGGCCACATGGTTGATCATGCTCACATCGTAGATCTCGCATTCCGGCTTGACGCCGTTGTCCAGGAAAGTCTTGCCATATACCTCGAGAGTCTTGAAGGTGTTGGTGAAGACCCAGTCCCTGGTCCATTCGATATAATCCTCTTCCCACTTGAATTTGTAACTTTCTAGTTTCTCAGCCATTTTGAAGATACCTACGTGATAAGACCCCATGTTGAATGTGGCCATCTCCGGCTTCAGTCTGGGAATCATGGTAAGCCGCTCCTCAACAGTCATACCCAAGCCGCCGCCGGTGGTGGGGATGAGGACCAAGGGACACCGTTTCTTGATCTTGCCGCATATCTCCTCGAACAGGTCCAGATCGGTGATCGGCTGACCCGTCTCCGGGTTCCGCACGTGGATATGGGCCAGAGCCGCACCGGCCTGGTAGGACTTCACTGCGTCCTCTACGATTTCGTCCGGCGTGATGGGGAGGGAATCGCTCATGGTCGGCGTGTGAATGCTTCCTGTTACTGCTGCGGTAATGAAAACTTTGCTCATTGCAAAACTCCTTCCTTGTTTGCTTCCTTTGGCTGCACTCCCTATTACTACCACCCAGCACAAAACAGATTAGCACAAGTAAGCCATTTTAATACAAGAGAATAAGACTTTGCATATTTGTTTGATATCCAGAACAAAAAACCACCTAAGGACAGGGAGCAACTTTACTCAACAAGGACCAGGCCGATGAAATAGGGTTGGTATTCCGGTGGGAAATCTGCGGGCAGGGCGCAGGGTCCCAGCATGTAGTAATCCCAGTTCAGGTTGGCTGCAAGCTTCAGGAAATCGATGGAAAAGAACTGTTCCACACTGGGTTTGGCCTTGAAGGGGAATCGGCATATCCCGACCTTCATTTCCTGACAATCCTTGAAGTCCTCGCAATATTCATACAGGCAGGGGCCGAAATGGCAATTGACCGCAAAATAATGGCCATCATAAAAGGCCGCCCTTTCCACCAGATCCCCCTTACCATAGACATAACGGGACATGGAGCCTACGGCATGGGTGTATTTTTTATTTCTGATCTCCTCGATTTGTGTAGGACCTGTGAAATATTTGAGTCCTTCTCGTGGAATATCCACCCGGTAGGCAATGGCCCATGCATAGGCATTGAGGAATTCCTTGGCCTTTTGAAAATCTCCGGTGATATGGGGAGGACAACTCCCGCTTCGCCCATAGGAAGGGCATTTGGGGTGGGAGCATTTTAGGATAACCCGTGGGTCCTGGGGGATAGTTTCTATGGGCACAATCCTAGCTTCATCCGCGCCCTCATCCATGAGGATTTGGGCATATTTTTTTAGGTGGGATTGGAGCGCTTCCTCTGTGCATGGAATGCGTGAAGGCGGGATATGAGGAATACGGGTTTCATCCGGGAGTCCCGGTTTCGGAGGCGGGTTGTCAAACATTTCTTTGAATATCTTCTCAGCGTTCCCTCTCATATTCGCCCCCCTTCGAATGGCGTACTCTTCAGGAGCCTCTTTCTTTGGGCTCTATTGAAACATTATTTTACGGGCTGAAAAGCAAAGAAGACGCGTTCCAT
>JAFDIX010000203.1 GCA_019307805.1 Deltaproteobacteria bacterium
AATAGCATCGAAAGTGGCCTGCCATTGCGTGGTAGATTCGTTTAAAGGGGTCAGGTCCAAGAGCGTAGTCATGGTCTCTCCTGCAGTTCATGATGTAAATCAATTGATCTGGTATTACCCTCAAAAGGCAAAATGATTTTGTGAAAAAAGGTAAACCCTATACTTAAAGCACTTTTCGTGCCAAACGATAATTTCATTCCCCCGTATTCACCATCAATTGATCGCTGCATATTCCATACGAACCCAGAAGAAAAACATTCCTTTTTTCAGATAGATAGAAACTGATCGAACGATAGTTCTTGTATGGATGTAAATAAAAATTAACATTCAATAGGAAGATACGAAAGGAATGAAAGCAAGGACAGTGCGCTGAAATTATCGCAATGCACAGGTTTGTGTGCAGGGATGCACATGGGAATGTGCGCCGGGATTTTAAAATAGGCGACTTCAGTTTTTTACGCCCTAATTCAGCCACCTTAGATCTTCTGACAGGTTTCGTTTCGTTTGACAATGGGCTCAAATCATGCCGTTCCAGGGTATTCCAGCAAATGAGGTAAAATGTCCATATATTGTGATGTTTTTTTCTTGACATACAATATAAAGTGCTCTATACTTTCCTTCATCCAAATATTCTTTCAACATTATTTTGAAAAATGAAGTCCATGACAAGGCCACTCCTCAAATTGCCATGGAGCATTAAAGTGTCAATTGGCCCAGTTGGATTTAAACCTTCAACCTAACCTTCCTCCTTTTTATTCCACGTAAACCCATAACCCTATTATTCACCCCTTTGGCCCCCCCTGGGTTCTCCTCCTTTCTCAGGGGGGTTTTTTTCTGCTTATATGTCTAGTGGGGTAACCTATGGATATAACAGATGAAATTATTAGTAATGGGAATGAGAACAGTCTCTATGGTACACTCGGAATCCACGTGGAAGAGGCAGGGGAGGGTGAGGCAACAGCCGTTCTAGAACCTCCTGCCAGTGTCTGCTGGCCTTTTCCCGAGAGGCCCCATGGTGGCATTCTGTTTACCCTGATGGATACCACAATGGCATGGGCCGTTTTCTCTCTCCTGGATCCCGGGCACAACTGTGCGACCATCAACATGGATATCCAGTATATTCTCCCGGCCAAGGGGGAAAAGTTCTTTTGCACTGCCAAAACCACTCACCAGACCGGCCATTTGAGCTTTGTGCGCGCAGAGATCAAGGACGGGGACGGACAGATCCTCACCATTGGCCAGGCTGTTTTTCGCATCATTGAAATGGATTTGGATGGATTTAGAACAAGCAGTTAAAAGGATGCTCATCAAACCGACTGTCCGGTGAACGGGACGTTGATCATGGAAAAGGGTCAGCCTTTATGGGAATCCATCCTAGACAAAAATAATCCATTACTCTTGACTTAGTGGTTTTCAAAATCTACCAGCATTGCTGGTGGGATAGTGAAGCCTGGGTCGTACAATAATTGTGCTGATTGAAAAATCCCCCCCGATCCCCCTTTACAAAGGGGGAAGATGCCTTGTATGTCTATGACATGGTGTCGTGAAAGGCTCCCTTTTTGAAAAAGGAGGGTGGGGGGATTATGAGCATCGATCTCTGGGTCACCCCCTGTTCGGCAAACTACTTCAGGATATTCACGGGATGGAGGAATGGGTACTGTGTTCGCATTGGGAAGGGTTTCGGCAGTTGTAAAATGCGTCATGGCAATTATCACCCTGGTGGCCACTCAGGGCTGTGGCACGCTTCCCAACGGTCACGGCTGGGGCCAGGATGTTACCTTCCTTCCCGGTTGGGAACGGGTTCGGGATGCAGCGGTAGGAGCCGCAAAGGCGCCGGATGTCTGGCTGCCCACTGCTGCGGCCCTGGCCCTCCAGATCAATGACTGGGATGAGGAGGTTTCGGAATGGGCCGTCAAAAGCACTCCTCTCTTCGGCGACCGGGAAGATGCAGACGATGCGAGCGGCTATCTCAGGACGGCCTCTCAGGTGGCATATGTGACAACCGCCTTCCTTACTCCAAGTGGTGATGACGATGAAAAATGGGCAGAAAACAAGGCCAGGGGTTTTGCTGTCGGTCTCTCAGCCATCGGGGCGACCTACGGTATGACAGAGGCGACCAAGAGCATTGTTGATCGAACAAGACCGGACGGCTCTGACGACCGTAGTTTTTTTTCGGGCCATGCTTCCAATTCAGCGGTCACCTGCAAAATGGCCGGCAGGAATATAGAATACCTCGCCATGCCTGCCTGGGGAAAAACAGCCTTCAAGGTGGGTTTCAGTGCTCTCTCTTTTACCGCAGGATGGGCCCGTGTGGAGGCCGCAAAACACTACCCCTCAGATGTCCTTGTGGGTATGGCCGTGGGCAATTTTTTAGGTGCCTTCTTTAACGACGCTTTTCTGGGAATCGACCCCAAAGATCCCAAGGGAGTGACTATCCAGCCGACCGAAGGGGGCCTGATGCTAGGTTTCAACGGGACCTTTTGAGTGAACGTGATGGACTGTCCTGAGTGCGGGCGCAAACTGCCCATGGGAAAAAAAAGATGCATTTACTGATAAATAATGAATAAGCTCAGCCCGGATATAGATGCCATCAGAGAACAGGTGCTTCAAAATTGCGCGATCTCCGATGCGCACCATGCCGGTCTCTATTCCATCTGCGGCCTGGCATTGCGTTTGCGGGATTTGTACAAGTGGGAAATGGGCCTGGACCCATGGGAGGAAAAGGAATCTTCAGAACTCCTTGAATGGATTGGAGAAAAGGAAGAGGAGTGGGAGAGCGTGGCGGAAAAAGGGTTTCAGGATATCGCCATTCATGGAAAGGCCTTTGATCCCCTGGATTTGGCGGGGATTAATTCATTTTTGGAGCCCAAAGGCCTCCTCTATGGAGCAGGCTACGTCCAGAGCATGAAACCGACTTTCTTTCTGGCGGTTCTGGAAGAAAAGAGAAAGGAAAACGGGCACAACATATACCTACTTGGCAAAGAATTCGCCCGTGATCTCATGACTCTTCCAGCGCTGTCCCAGGACAACAATGTGTTTCTCCGCAGGGAATCTGCGATGCTCTTCCTCTGGGATAAAATCCTCTTTCTGAAAAAGTCAGGAAGGCAGGCCCTCAACCTGGCCCTGGAATCCTACGGTGTCGATGAAAAAGAGCCGGATTCGCTGCGGCAAAACCTTGGGCGGATCTCAAGGGCAGAATTGGAGACATACCTGTACCATGAGATAGGGGAGATGGAAGACACAGTATTTGATCGCCAAATATGGCGGGAGATTGTGTCCACATTTCCTTTCTCACCCATCGAACTGCTGTCCAGAACCCTCAAGGATCTCATTGCGGATACAAGTCCCCGGGGCAGGCTCATGCATATCGTAGGGGAGCAAAAGACGGCTTCCCTTGCCTTCTATGTCGCTTTCCTGGATGGAATGCGGAAGGAGCTATTCCCTGAAATTCTTGACGCATTTCTCGACTTTACCAGGACAGGAGACTGGGGTGTCATCGGGCAGGCCGTATCCGAAGGTCTTGCTAACGCAAAAAGGAATGTCGAGGGGCTTATCAGAATCTTCAGCAAAGGAAAGGATAACGGGGACACGGCATGGGCTGAAAAGGAAATCGAGGAGACCCTCCTGGCCCCTTTGGGAATCAGGAAAGGCGCTTGATTCTTGAAGCGCATGTATCCATGGAAACAGGGAGTACAAATAGGATAGGAGAATGGGAGAACTACGGGAGAGATTTTCCGCTTTAATGACAGGGGGCGCAGATATGCGTGGGGTCCTGTTGAAAGCGTTTTCCCTCTCCATCCTCTGTACCCTTTTTACGGCTCCCTATTTTCACTATTTGCTCTTTCTTTCCCCTGCCCAAACCACTTTACCCCTGAAACTCAATCTCAAGGGATTCCTGGTTACACAGCTTTTTCTGCTTTTTATCATCTGCCTGCTGTCTTCCATCGTGGGCCTTTCCTTCTCAAGAAAACTTGAACTGCCGGGCATCGGTGATTGGCAGCACTTTAAAAAATCGATCCCCTACCTGTTTCTACTGGGGGCGGTCATGACAATACTGTCCTACTATGCATTTGACCGCTATTTTTTTCAGATCTCCCAGGCATCCTACCCCAAAGATTCTATCTATCTTTTTACCTACCCCTTGAAAGCGGCTTTTACGGACGAGGTCATCCTGAGGCTCTGTTTTGTCACACTTGCTGTGGGGTTGTTTAGAAACAAGGTTGTGGGAGTGGTTCTCGTGTCTGCGGTGGCGTCTGTCTTCACAATAAAATATTTCCAGTTCATGGGAATAGGGTTTCAATTTAATTATCTCAGTATAACCCAAATCATGTTCTCATTTTGGGCCAACATTATTCTGGGGTATCTGTTTGTCACAAGGGGGCTGCTCTATAGCATGGCCCTCAATTTCCTTTTGGGCATGAAATACGTGATCGTGTCATGGTCCTTGGGATAGGGTAACGTGAACCCATTTGAAAGGAAATGACCATCATCAAACAGACTGAAGAATCGAGGATTTATTTCGGCTATTTTGTGGCCGGCGCAGCCTTTCTCTCCATGGTCGTGATCTGGGCCTCCTTTTATTCCTTTGGTATTTTTCTTCAACCGGTTCTCAGCGAGTTTCACTGGTCCAGAGCAAATATTTCCGGTGCTTTTTCATTTTGCTCCATTACCATGGGCCTCATAGGTATTGTAATGGGGGGCCTGAACGACAGATTTGGTCCCCGCCTCGTGATGTCCCTTTGCGCCATTCTCCTGGGCCTCGGTTTCTCTCTCATGTCCCGGTTAGGATCCATCTGGCATCTCTATCTTTTTTATGGTGCCATTCTGGGGATAGGCATGGGAGGCAGCTTTGTACCCCTGATGACTACAGTGGCCAGATGGTTTTCCCGAAGAAGGAGTCTCATGACGGGAGTTGTCTCTTCCGGGATAGGTATTGGTGCACTGGTTGGACCGCTGCTGGTAAACAGGTTCATCTCCTCATTCGGCTGGCGCACTTCCTATCTCTTTATGGGCGGTGTGGTTTTCGGAACCCTGCTCCTTTCTGCGCAATTTATGAGGCGGGATCCTTTCCAAATTGGGCTGGAGATAGAAGGCGGCGCGGATGACAACAAAGAGGGCAGGACCCGGGAAGCCCAGGGGCTCTCCCCGGGAGAGGCCTATCGAACCCGTTCGTTCTGGGTACTGTTTTTCATGATTTTCTGTCTGGGTTTTTGTGTTTTTTCCGTCATGGTCCATGTGGCGGCCCACGCCATGGACTTAGGCCTGTCCTCCGGCATGGCTGCCCGCATCTTGGGGACTATTGGAGGATTCAGTATTGTCGGTAAGATCCTTATCGGGAGGATGGCGGATCTCCTTGGCAACCGCAAGGCGTTTCTTCTTGGGTTTTTATTAATGGCAGGGGCCCTTTTCTGGATGCCCTTCGCTACGTCGAGCCGGATGCTCTATGGCTTCGCAGTCCTTTTCGGTATTGGGTATGGAGGGTGTGTCACTGCGGAATCGCCCCTGGTGGCACGCTTGTTCGGCTTGGGCTCCCATGGCCTCATCCTGGGTATCGTGGCCTTCGGCTTTACCATTGGAGGGGCTATTGGCCCTTGGCTTACCGGCTATGTTTTTGACATTACCAAAAGTTACCAGTTTGCATTTCTGGGTTGTGCCATCATCAGTTCAGTGGGTTTTGTCCTGACATTTTTTGTCTCATCGAAACCTGTGTCCTCAGTCACGGCCAGAGAAAAATAAGGAGTATGGTATGACCGAAAAAGTGCAGATCCAAGACCTGCCAGTCACCGACCAATTCCTGCGGCAAAAGCGGCTGATTCAGGAACGTGGCGAACTTGCCTTGATCGAAGATGGCATGGGTTTTCGCCATCTTGGGTATACAGAACATTTTTATGTGATCACCGGAAAACTTCGTGTGCAACTCGTAGATTTGGATACCCAGGAGAAGAAATCGGTTCTGCTGCATCCCGGGCAGCGGGCTGTCATCGGTCCCAGGTGCGCCCATCGATTCACAGCCGAAGAAGACGCACAGGTGATTGAATACTACGATTCAGAGTATGACCCTGATGATGACATGCCCTATAGAGACTTTTAATCCGCCTGAGGCGGACAGGTCCGCCTGAGGTTTACCCGCCTTTGGCGGCGCCGGTGGCGACCAGGGTTTACCCTCAGGTGGGCGGATAAACCCTTCTGAGGCGGACAAGGGTTTAATTCTCCGCCGCTTGCGGCGAGTCGTCATTCCGGCGAAGGCCGGAATCCAGAAAACAAAACTGGATGCCCCCGCATCGCGGTGCGGGGCAGGCTCCTCAAGTCCGGCATGACATCTGATACCCTGCTGCTCTGCGGCGGGGTAGTTCATTAATTCAAAAAATATTGGCGTTTGATAATTGGAAGATGATACTATTCCCTAAACTGATCGGTTCTTGGTTCAGAGTTTGGGGCTACGCCCTTCGGGCTACGACCCCACAAGCAGGGTTCAAAGGTTCTAACCGATTGCCACTAATGATTTTTTTCTTCAAATCCGGGATTCGTCACGATCACCCATTGGGAGAGACGGCTTTGTCGCCGTAATAATGACCAGAACCCTTTGACGAACGCTGTTTAGGTGTCTTCAACCCTGAACCTTGAACGCTGAACCGCTCAACCTGGGTATTCTTTATATTTACTACACCGGAACA
>JAFDIX010000204.1 GCA_019307805.1 Deltaproteobacteria bacterium
CTTTTTCTGTTTCTCGCCGCCTACTGGCTTTATATGGACGGCGTACACACCATCATTAGAATGGCGGTAGATTATGGCATCTCCATTGGCTTTGACTCAAAGTCCCTGATCGTCGCACTGCTTATTACCCAGTTTGTGGGTTTCCCCTCAGCCCTGCTTTTTGGGCACCTGGGGGGCAGAATCGGGGCCAAACGTGCCATATTCATTGCCATAGGGGTCTATCTGTTCGTATGTGTCTGGGCCGCCTTTATGCAGAGTAAAAATGAGTTTTTCATCCTGGCCGTGGTCGTGGGGCTGGTTCAGGGAGGTATTCAGGCCCTGAGCCGCTCCTATTATGCCAAAATTATTCCCGTTGAGAAATCAGGCGAATATTTTGGCTTTTATAATATGATGGGAAAATTTGCCGCAGTCCTCGGCCCCATGCTCATGGGGACGGTCGGTCTGCTGATCCGGTCTTTGGGATACAGCAGCAATATTGCCTCCCGTGGCAGCATTACGTCCATTGCCATTCTTTTTCTGGCCGGAGGGGTGTTGCTTTTTCTGGTTCGGGAAGAGAAGGAATAGGGCGATCCGGAGCATCCTTTTTGATCTTGATAAACTGGATGCCCTTTGATACTTTTCCGCATACATTATTGCAGAATCCATGTCAGGCGGGGTAGGGCGAATGCCTTCATTCGAAGGGGAGTGTGTTGCTTCCATAGATTTGGGGAGCCATACCGCCAGGTTGCTGATCTCAGAACGGGTTGAGGGCCCCGGGCTGTTGCACCCCGTTGCCAGAGAACGGGCCTATATTCGGTTGGCCGATGGGCAGAATCCCGGTGGGATGAAGGTCATTTCACCCCGGGCCATGGGACGGGCCCTGAAGGCCCTGAAAACCTTTGTCACCATCGCTGAAAAATACGGGGTCGAGAACATCCATACGGCTGCCACGGGAATCATGCGCGGAGCGACCAACCGTGATGAAATGCTGGATCTCATTTTCCGGGAGACGGGGATTCGACCCCGGGTGGTCACCGGGGAAGAAGAGGCGCGACTCACTGCGAGAGGGGTGTTGAACTTCCTGGACCCCGGCACCCGCCCTTACAGAATCTTTGATCTCGGGGGGGCAACCACAGAATTTATTACGGGGCAAAGGGATGTCTTTCAAACCATGTCTCTGCCCCTGGGTGCCATGACCCTTACCCGGGAATGCTTATTTTCCGACCCTCCGACGAATGATGAAATCGAGGCACTTTCAGAAAAGGTGGATGGGGTTCTGAAGGGGCGTCTTCCGGGGAGAGAGGCAACGGCGGACGCGCTGCTGGTGGGGACCGGGGGCACGGTGACCACTCTTGGGGCCATGATTCATCATATAGCCATCCCGGATATTCGCCCGGAAGGAATGAATGGGCTGACACTGGAAAGGGAGGCCGTTGAAGCCCTTTTCGAGGTTATGAAACAAATGCCCAACAAAGAAAGGGTCCTTTTGGATGGGCTGGATCGGGGACGGGCAGATGTGATTCTTGCAGGGACCCTCGTGGTCCTGAGAATCATGCACATCTTTCAGTTCCCTGTGCTAACCATAAGCATGTCGGATATCCTCGAAGGCATATTGATCGCAGCCTTGGGGTCCACAAAAGGAGATAAACAGGGCGGCCATGAGGCCGATTTTGTGCCCAATCATGTTGGGAGCCAGTGAGGGAGATAATGATGGAAAAGAAAGAGATTAGGGAAGGATTGACCTTTGATGACCTTATTCTGGAGCCGGGTGCATCTTCAGTGCTGCCGGCTGAGGTTGATGTGAGCACGAGATTGACCAAAAACATCACCCTGAACATACCTATCGTCAGCGCAGCCATGGATACGGTCACTGAAGCAGCCACCGCCATTACCATTGCAAGGCAGGGAGGGCTCGGGTTTATCCACAAAAACATGAGTGTCGAAAGGCAACGCCTGGAGGTAGAGAAGGTCAAGAAGTCGGAAAGTGGCATGATCGTTGATCCCATCTCCATAGAGCCGGATCGGAAGATTCATGATGTCCTGGAGATAATGCGCAAGTACAAGATCTCCGGTGTTCCTGTGGTCAAGGAGGGGAATCTTGTAGGGATCATCACCAACAGGGATTTGAGGTTTGAGACAAATCTGGATCAGAAGGTTTCCGAGGTGATGACCAAAGACAACCTGGCAACTGCCAAGGTGGGCATCACGCTTGAGGCATCAAAGAGCATCCTCCACGAGAGACGGATTGAAAAGCTCCTGGTCGTGGATGATGCGGGAAAACTGGTGGGTCTCATTACCATCAAGGATATCGAGAAAATAAAGAAATATCCCTATTCATGCAAAGATGGACTGGGAAGGCTCAGGGTGGGCGCAGCGGTGGGGGTCGCACCGGATACCGATGAGAGGATTGAGGCCCTGATCGCCGCCAATGTGGATGTGGTGGTGGTTGACTCTGCCCATGGTCATGCGGAAGGTGTCCTTGAAACGGTCAGGCAGATCAAGGGGAAATATCCCCAGATGGATCTTATCGCCGGCAACGTTGCCACGGCCCATGGGACCCGGGCCTTGATAGAAGCAGGTGCCGGCGCGGTCAAGGTGGGGGTCGGCCCCGGCTCCATTTGCACCACGAGGGTGGTTGCCGGGATCGGTGTGCCGCAGATGACCGCAATTATGAATTGTTTCCAGGAGGCGAGAAAATGGGATGTCCCCATCATCGGGGATGGAGGCATCAAGTATTCCGGGGATATCAGTAAGGCCATTGCGGGTGGCGCGAATTCCGTGATGATCGGTAGCCTTTTTGCAGGGACAGAGGAGAGCCCCGGTGAGATGATTCTCTTTCAGGGGCGATCCTACAAGGTGTATCGGGGGATGGGATCCATCGAAGCCATGAAGGAAGGGAGCGGGGACCGCTATTTTCAGGAGGACGAGGCCATTGAAAAGAAGCTTGTGCCTGAAGGAATTGTAGGGCGGGTCCCCTATCGTGGTCCCCTCGCGGACACCCTATACCAGATGGTAGGGGGCCTTCGGGCCGGAATGGGCTACACGGGATGTGGGACCATTCAGGAGCTTCAGGAAAAATCCAAGTTCATGCGTATCACTGTGGCCGGACTCAAGGAAGCCCATGTCCATGACGTGATCATCATCAAAGAGGCGCCAAACTACGGAGTAGAATGATGGCCACAGACCTTTACGAAGAGAAAGTCCTTATTTTAGACTTCGGTTCCCAGTATACCCAGCTCATTGCCAGAAGGGTGCGGGAGGCCCAGGTCTACTGTGAGATTCATCCCTTTAACTGGCCGATTGAAGAGATTCAAGCCTTTTCCCCGAAGGGAATTATCCTCTCGGGTGGCCCGGCCAGTATCTATGATGATGGGGCACCCATGTTGGGAAAGGACATCCTTGATCTGAATGTGCCGGTTCTGGGTATCTGCTATGGAATGCAGTGCCTCATCCACATGATGGGCGGCAAGGTCGCCAATGCGGAGGACCGGGAGTACGGAAACGCCATGATTCGGATTGAGGATGACAGGGACCTCTTTCATGGTTTTAACAGGGGTGAAGAAGAAACGGTCTGGATGAGCCACGGAGATCGCATCGACGAGATGCCTGAGGGCTTTGGCACCCTTGCAAGCAGCAAGAACAGCCCGGTGGCGGCCATGACCGATCCATCGAGAAGACTCTTTGGGGTGCAATTCCATCCTGAAGTGGCACACACGCCCAAAGGTACAAAGGTGCTGAAGAATTTTCTCCTCAGAATATGCGGGTGTGAGCCCACATGGAACATGAGTTCTTTTGTGGAGAAGAACGTGAAAGAGCTCAGGGAGAAGGTGGGTCAGGATCGGGTCATCTGCGGCATTTCCGGGGGAGTGGACTCCACGGTAACCGCGGTTCTCCTCCACAAGGCCCTGGGAAAGCAGCTTTCCTGCATTTTTGTGGACAACGGGCTCCTGAGGAAGGGGGAAAGTGAGGAGGTCATGGAACTCTTTCAGGAGTATTACCAGATGGATATCCACCTGGTGGATGCCTCTGATCACTTTCTCAATTGCCTCGAGGGGGTCACAGACCCTGAGAAAAAAAGAAAAATCATCGGCAACGAGTTCATCGCAATATTTGAGAAAAAAGCCAAAGAACTTGGAGAAGCAAGGTACCTGGCCCAGGGCACGCTTTACCCGGACGTCATTGAGAGCGTTTCCTTTAAAGGACCATCGGCAACCATCAAGAGCCACCACAACGTGGGCGGTCTTCCGGATGTCATGAAACTGGACTTGATCGAACCCCTGCGGGAACTGTTCAAGGATGAAGGGAGACAGGTGGGCGTTGAGCTTGGCCTTTCAAGGGAGCTGGTGATGCGGCAGCCGTTTCCAGGCCCCGGGCTGGCCGTCCGTATTCTGGGAGAGATTACCCTGGAGAGGCTGGAGATCCTGCGGGCTGCAGATGCCATCCTGCTGGAGGAAATACGAAGTGCGGAGCTCTACGAAAAAGTGTGGCAATCCTTCGCAGTGCTTTTACCGGTGAGGACCGTAGGGGTCATGGGGGACCAGAGGACCTATGAAAATGTCATCGCCCTCAGGATTGTGGACAGCCTGGATGCCATGACCGCCGACTGGACGCGGGTCCCCTATGAGGTACTGGCCAGGACTTCCAACAGGATCATCAACAGTGTCAGGGGGGTGAACCGTGTGGTATACGATATCTCCTCCAAGCCCCCAAGCACCATAGAGTGGGAATAACCAAAGGGGCCTTTGCAAGCCCCTTTGGCGTCAAGGATGGTGTAATGGCAGAGAAAAATATTTCAGGCCAGGCCTATATCATCTTTTTTTCCTGGGAGCGGTTTTCTTTTTAGTCGCCGCCTTCTTCTTGGCGGCCGCCTTTTTTTTCGCCTTCTGCTTCTCGAGTGCCCGTTTACGTGCTGCCTCGGCCCTCGCAACGGCTTTTTTGCCGGCAGGGGTTTTTGCCTTCCATTTGGTCTTATGCTTCAATAATGCATCTTCATCCCAGGCGTGGGCGGCTCCCCCGCCCATCATGACACAGAACACCTCGCAGCCATCCGGATATTCATAGGGCCCATGGGGGAGATCCCACCCAAACACGTAGTCCCCGGGCCGCAGGTCCTTGCCTGCCACGCACATTCTTCCCTTGAGGACAACAAGGGAGTGCCAGCTCTTGTGGGTGTGCTTCGGCTCGACGTAGCCCTTGGGAAACTTCACCTTGAAGTCCACCCTCTTCATGACCGGGTCATAGTTGAAAATCTTGACCTTGACGCCTTTGGGCAGGGACATGAGTTCATTGGCGTCGCCCTCATCCCATTTGATGGCCCTGTCGTAAATGGCTTTGAATCTGTGATCCTTTTTTTCCTTCATTTTTCCTCCTTTGAAGGTCCGCCATGCCCAATAAAATGAGGCAAATGACCTCCAGACAAATAGTTTATATTTTCCTCCCCAATTTCAAGTCTTAGCGGTTTGCAGGGGAGTATAGGAGCAAATCATGCGTCAGTCAAATTTTTGAATGTCATGTGGCCCAGCACTATATGTCTCTCATCGGTATCTCCCCGAAGGGTCTTTTTCTGTGCGGCGATATCAAAAAATGGCTGCATTTGTTTGAAGAACGCCATGGTGGTCTTTCGCACTTCGCTGCACAAAATGACTTTGCCCGAGGGCTTTAGAAACGATTTAATGAGCCTGTGTAAGGGTGCATAGTCCTCATCTTTATAGGTCACCTCGGAACCCACAATATAGTCAAAGGATCCCCTAATGGAGGGGGTGTGCCAATCCAGTTCCATAACCTCCAGGTTCATGCAATCGTTCAACAATGCATTGGCCCTGGCAAATTGGATTGCGTGGGGGTTGTATTCTGTTATGGTGAAATTGTGTCCAAAGCAAGACGCGATAATACCCAC
>JAFDIX010000943.1 GCA_019307805.1 Deltaproteobacteria bacterium
GCATGTGACGGTGAAAGAAGGGACCTGCGAGGTGGGGGAAGGGGTTCATGACAGTCCCACCACCACCGTGTTGATGTCCGATGAGGACTTCGTGAGCCTGATGCAGGGAAAGTTTAACGCCATGAAGGCCTTCACCTCGGGAAAGCTCAAGATCGAGGGGGATCTGATGAAATCCCAGCTCATCGAGAAGCTCTTTAAATACTGACGGCTTACGGCATAAGGCACAGGGCGCAGGGGTTGCACAAGATTATTCATTAGGAGATCAGCTATGGCAACAGGTATCAAAGACAAAGTGGCCATTATCGGTATGGGGTGCACCCGGTTTGGCGAGAGATGGGATGTGGGTGCCGAGGAGCTGATGGTGGAAGCCTTTGAGGAATGTCTGAAAGATGCCGGCATTGAAAAGGACGATATCGAGGCGGCCTGGCTCGGCACCTGCATGGAGGAAGTCAATGTGGGGAAGAGCGCACTCCCTCTGGCGATCACCCTTCGGCTCCCCCGTATCCCGGTCACAAGGACCGAGAACTTCTGTGCCAGCGGAACCGAATCCTTTCGTGGCGCGGTCTATGCCGTTGCCTCCGGTGCCTATGACATCTGCCTGGCCATGGGTGTGGAAAAACTCAAGGACACAGGATATGGCGGACTGCCCAATCCGGGATCTAACTGGGGCTCCCTGAGCTGGCTGTGGTGGCCCAACGTGACCGCCCCTGGCCCATGTTTCCGCAAAGAGCCATGCCAATGGGGTCCTCAACAGCAAGGCCCATCTGAGAAAACCCATCACAGTGGAGCAAGTCATGGCGGCGCCCATCATCGCCCACCCGCTTGGGCTCTTCGACTGCTGCGGTGTGAGCGACGGGGCAGCCTGTGCCATTGTCACGACCGTGGAAAAGGCCCGGGATATGGGCATCAAGGATATTGTCACGGTAAAGTCCCTTCAACTGGCATTGAGCAATGGCGAAGAGATGGGATATAATGACTGGGATGGGGACCATTTCCTGACCACGGATCACTGCAGCACCAAGGCCTATAAAGAGGCGGGGATCACCGATCCCAAAAAAGAGATCAGCATGATGGAGGTCCACGACTGCTTTTCCATCACGGAGTTGGTGACCTATGAGGATCTCCATATCTCGGAACGTGGACGGGCTCCCTATGATGCCATGGATGGATTCTACAATTTGGATGGGGGGGGCGTTCCCTGCCAGGTGGATGGCGGGCTTAAGTGCTTTGGGCACCCCATCGGCGCTTCCGGGTTGCGCATGCTCTATGAGATGTATTTGCAATTTCTCGGCCGCGCCCAGGAGCGGCAGATAGAGGACCCCGTCTTTGGTCTCACCCATAACCTGGGCGGCCTTCCCTTTATGAATGTCTGCAGTATTGCCATCATCGGAAAATACGGAAACTAGCTGTCTGCATAGGCTAAGATCTTAAAATTTATCCGCCTGAGGCGGATTTGTATCACCTTTTAAAAATTTGATCGTTTCAGGTAATTAGCCCGCGATGCTGGATTATTTCTCTCACAGAGACCACAGCCGCCGACGCGCCATAGCCCCTATGGCGACGGCGCGAGTTCACAGGGTTTTGGGTTTTTCTCTGCGCCCTTTGCGAGCTCTGCGAGAGATATTTTATCTCGGTTTTGCTGCCTTGGAATAGTATGCAATCATTACTCCTAATAAAGCCCATCATGAATTCCGCGGTGGAGAATGTTCTTGCCTTTAGGACATGTTGCAACCTGAAGGTCTTTGACCAGAATCTGGAAGTGCATATCACAAACCAGGGCGACCAATATGTAAAGGTCCCAAGTTACTTTGACCTGAAAGGGGAATTTGGCACCCAACGGGTAGACACCCTGATTCCCCATGGAGAACATTCCCTGGCACCGGGGCAGACTATTGCCTTTTATTGCACCATGGATGAGAAACATTGGGAAAAGGCCCGGCAAATGGTTTTCTATGACAGCCAAGGCAATAAGTATTCCACGGATATATCCTAAACAGTACCACTGTGATGGATTCTTCTTTCCCAGGTTGATGCCACATACAATAGCGGGCATGTAATAGCAGGGAGAAAATCGAATGGACTTCAGTCTCAACAGCGAACAGATGGATATTCAAAAAGCGGCCCAGGAGTTTGCAAAAGGGGAGTTTGATCCCGATGCGGCACTGCAGCACGATCAGGATCAGGAGTTTCCGTCAGCCCTCCACAAAAAGGCAGCGGAACTGGGGTTTGTGGGGATTCACATTCCCGAGGAATATGGTGGCCAGGGTCTCGGCCTCATTGAAAACGCCCTGGTGGTGGAGGCCTTTTGTCGATACGACTCGGGACTTGGCATGGCCCTGGCTCTTTCGGATTTTGGCTTCGAAATAATTTTGCGCCAGGGCAATGAGGACCAGAAGCAGCGTATCCTGCCGGGTATTGCCCAGGCCAAGGGGATCCCTACCGTGGCATGGTTTGAGGAAGGGTATCCC
>JAFDIX010000205.1 GCA_019307805.1 Deltaproteobacteria bacterium
AGGATGGAATCCTCTGCAACCATCTTGCCGATTCGCTCCAGCTTGGCCAGGATATTTTCTTTGATGGCCTCGTGGCCGATGCATTCCTCAATATTGCCGGCAAAACCACGTCCCACGATTTCCTTCTTGAGGGATGCAATGTTGTTGTCGACGATTTCCATGTCCTCTTTATCTTCCGCCCATCCCACAAGCATGGCATGGTGTGTATAGCTGATACTGTCACGCAGCCTGTACCTCAGGTTAGCAACACCGGATCCAATGGAAACCAGATCCTCAGGGAAGACATACCTGACTTCGTATGTCTCTTCATTGGACTGCACTTCCGAGCCGTTAACGAAGGTCTTGTTCTTGGAATGGAGGTCCACCACCTTGGCAAACTCATCGGTTACCTCAAGCCAGATTTGTGCCCTTGAGATATAACCACTCTCACGCCCCATCGCCTCGCTTCTCAATGAAATGGAATATTCTGTATCCTCAATGAGTTCTCTTGCCCAATCCGGCAGCTTTGCATAATATGCCTGGTTTCCCTGAACCTCCGCCTTTGAGCATCTTCCAATGACGTACTTGCCTTTATCTATAGGAAAGGTCTTTCTTAACGCCTTTCTTGTGCATGTGCATTCCAGTTCTGCAAAAGTGGACATTTTAGTTCCCCTTTTTCATACGCCTCAACAACCGTATGCTATTGTATAGTATAGAATCACATCTTTGGCATTTAATTTTATAAAATTAATATTAATAATGTATAATTAACGTATAAGTTATGCATTGTCAATCTCTTTTTAATAAAATGAGCAAAATTTATGCCAAAACCCGCTGAGAAAACCATGGATATGGGGGTAGGATCTTTGGTACAACACATGAATAAACAATAGTTGCCACTATTCAGAAAAAAACCCAAATGAAGGGGTGGATCCATGACAGACATCCTGATCTTTATTGCCGCCGTGGTACTTGTGGGCCAGGCGATCATCGGCCTGGCGTTTTTCATTTCCTGCATCTGGGAGAGGGAAGCACGGGCCACTGTTTTTGCCGGCATACAGTTCCTGGGAATGGCCGCACTCGCCGGCCTCTTTTTTTTCATCCGTGGAGCTGGTTTTTTTGAGAGCACACCCGGCCTTGCGCTCCTGATAGCGGGCCTCATTTCCGGTATTTTTATCACCGTTCTTCTGATGAGGAAGAGCGGTACCAATCCGAAAGCCCTGGAAGGAACAAAGGGCCTGATCGCAGGAGATGTAAAACGGTTTGATGAGAGGGAGCAGGTCTTTGCAAGGAACCGGACCATGCGCCCGGGTTCAGAACAATACAACATTTTTTACAAAGAGCACCCCGAGTACGAGGAATTTGATAGACAGAGGCGGGAAAAGGGCGGGGTCAATGGACGCCCTGGAAGCATTGACAAACCCTATGGGCAGCCAAATATTGCGGCGGCAGGGGCGGGAAGGGAGATGTGTCGGCAACTCTCAACACCTGCCATGGTCAAACCTCAGGCCCTGCCGATATTCCAGGGCAAAAAAGTAGAAATGAACCCGGAGGAGGCCTCTGAGAGGATCAAGGGTTTCACCCGGAATCTGGGCGCCGACATGGTAGGCATCACTGAAATCAGCCCCCTCTGGCTCTATTCCCAGAGAGGCGAGATATTTCACGAGAACTGGGAGGACTGGGGAAAGGAAATCGTCAATACTCACAAATACGCCATCGTCTTTGGCACGGAGATGTCATTCAGTGTGATCAGCGCTGCTCCCCACACACCCACCTCCATCGAGAGTTCGACCCAGTATGCCAAGGGGGCCTTTATTGCGACATCCCTTGCAAGATACGTTGCCAATCTCGGTTATTCCGCCACCGCCAATCATCTTCGTTATTACGATGCATTGATGGTGCCATTGGCAGTGGATGCCGGCCTTGGAGAACTGGGGCGGCACGGATACATGATTACGAAAAAACTGGGCCCGCGTCTGCGGTTGGGTGCCGTGACTACGGATCTCCCCCTCATTCCTGACGGGCCCGTTGATATCGGTGTGGAGGATTTCTGCAGAATCTGCAAGAAGTGCGCGGTCTGCTGCCCTTCCCATTCCATTCCAGAGGGAGATCAGGCAATGCACAACGGGACCCGCCGCTGGAAACTGAATGCCGAGACCTGTTTCGACTACTGGGGGAAGGTGGGTACCGGGTGCAATATCTGCATGCGGGTGTGCCCATGGAGCCATGCCAGGACCTTTCCCCACAGGCTCATCGTGGAATGGGTTGCCAGGAACCATCTGGCAAGACGGATCTTCAACCTCATGGACGACATCTTCTACGGAAGAAAGCCGAAGGCAAGGTCAGGGCCCAGGTGGGCAAAATATGATGGACCGTGGGAATAGACGGTTAGTGTCCCAGTTTTCCCATCTTTTCCAACTCATCCGCAACGTAATCAAGCTCCAGATCCGCCAAAGCCTTCCTGGTAGGGAAACTGGTTTTACTGTCCCAGTCATGAACATCGTAATAATCATCCAGCATCCTGTTCCACTGGGCCTCATCGATCTTCCATCCTGCTAAATCACCAGTTGGAATAGGCTCATTGAGATCCCTTGGAGTGGGCATATCGTCTTTTCGGTCAAAATCAGTGAATCTCAGATTAAAGGCCTTTTCCAGATTGAGCTGTTTCATGGTCAGCCTTCTAAGGTCCTCTACCGTAGTCTCCCATCCGGTGGCAGCAGAGTATAGCTCTGCCAACTGGGGAACATCTACCATTTCAACATCCCATATCGCTGAATTCCATATGCAGACTCCGAAGGAATTGCATGCCCGGGTGAGAACCTCCGTTGATTTGACCATCTCGGCCTTGCCCTCATAGTCCTGAGCCTTGTCAGGATTATCAACGCCATAGACTTCTTTGGCCTTCTCCACATTCAGGCCGGGCTGGGTTTCACATACTGCCGCCCCTGTGGTGTGCCCGCCCCCCCGGGTGGAGGTCGTGACACCCAAGGCCCAGCCGTTGGCTCCACGGCAGGGTTCATACAGATCCTGCCCCTTGATATGTATCGCATAATAGCTGCTGTCCCGACCCACAATATCTGCGGCCCTGGCACATCCCTCGGCAAGGATATCGCCAAAGCCTTCTCTGTAGGCGATCTTTCGGATGAGTTCAAGTATAAGATCGGCATCACCCCAATGAAGTGCAAGACCATCCGTGTCCTTCTCATCGATGATGCCCCGCTGATAGCATTCCATGGCCCAGCCTATGGCCCCACCGGCCGCATCCAAATCCAGACCCAACTGATTGCAGACGGCATTGGCCTTCATCATAAAGGTAGGCTCCCAGACAGCCAGCCGGCCCTGCAGTGTCCCCAATGCCTCCCATTGGTTACATTCTGTGATGAGGCCTGCGTAAGGCCCCTCCGTGATGTGCATAACCCGGCCGCACCCGCCAACGGCACACCCGGGAAAGCTGACTTGAGAGACCCGATACTTATCGCAGGTCTTCCAGGGGTGCATGACTTCAGCCATATCGTCCGGGATACGGGTTTCCTGGAAATTTTTGTAGGGGATCCCGCAGACTTCCTGTTTGCGTGCAAAAATGCAGAGTGTGCCATATTTGTGGAGGTTTGGGAGGGTTTTCGCGTTCTTGTACATGGCGCGGCACTTGGCCACATATGCCGAAAAACGATCCGGGTCTGCAACCTTGATGGAACCGGTGCCCTTGACCACAATGGCCTTGAGGTTCTTGGACCCCATGACAGCGCCATTCCCGCATCTGCCGAAAGACCTTCCCGTATCCTGTGTGATAGAGGCCCCGCGGCAGAGGTTTTCCCCCGCAGGTCCTATGGACACGGTATGAAGAGATGGATCCTTGTTTTCCGTTCGGATGATTTCCAGGGTCTCCCAGGTATCCTTGCCCCAGAGATGGGTAGCATCCCGAATCTCCACCACATCATTATAGATCCACAAATAGACCGGGGTTGAGGCTCGGCCCTCTATTACGATCCCATCATAGCCCGCATATTTCAGTTGCCCCCCGGTGTAGCTATCGCTGAATGAACTGGCCCATCCGCCTATCATGGGACCCAGGGTGCTCACGTTCATCTTATTGGCCCCCGGAGCTGTAGTGCCGATAAGCGGGCCGGAGCCAAAAACCAACTTGTTGGCCGGGTCATAGGGGGTTACCCATGGCCTCAGTTCATCATAGAGTATTTTTATGGCAATACCGGAGGAGCCCAGCCACTCTCTGGCATACTTGGAAGTCGCTTCTGTCCGCATTTCTCCATTGCTCAGATTAATCCTCAGGATTTTGCCTGCATACGCGTATAGATCATTGTTATTTACCATTCCAATTCCTCCCTATATATGAGGAGGGTGCACCATCGTAGGATGCATCTCCCCGCATGGATTAATACCCGAGAATCCCGGAATTTGTCAATACACGGAACCTCTTCCTGGCCAATAGCTCTATTTCATTTTCTTTCTCTCAAAAACACAAAATAAACGCTACCCCCCCAAATGCGGGGGGTAGCGTTTATTGATGAGGAGGCTGAACTTCGCCTTCAACAACCTCATGGGCTTGCTTTAAACCCGGGCTAAAAACCTGCACCTTTTTCAAAGTATTCCAGGACCGCGTTCAGGTCCTGTTCTTCAAAACCGAGTGCTGCAGCACCGACAAATGCCTGATGGGAGGTTGCGCAAAGAGGAACAGGGACTTTTTGGTCCTCAGCCATGGCAAGGATAGTGCGCAGATCCTTGCGCATGATGTTGACAGTGGCGATGGGATTGTAATTCTTTGCAATCATGGGGCTCGCCTTATAATCCAGGATTTTGGGGATGACGCTTTCCTTGAGAAACCCCACCATGGCCTCGGGGTCAAGTCCGGCCTTTTTCCCCAGGGTGAGCCCCTCGGCAATCCCTGAAATATGGACGGCAAAAATCAGGTTGGTCACAAGCTTCATGGTAAGCCCGGAACCATTTGGTCCAAAATAGTTGATCTTCTCGCCTATGGTCTCGAGCACATTGCGGTGTGCCTCCAGGGCCTCCCTGTCCCCACCGACCATGATTGCAAGTTTTCCTGCCTCGGCATGGGGAACACTCCCGCTCATCGGGGTATCCAGAAAACGTATCCCCTTTTCTTTGGCTTCAAGGGCAATCCTTTGACTCCCGGCAACCGAGATGGTCGAGAAGTCAAAACACACCGTCTCACCCATGGCTGCACTCAGGGCCCCTTCCTCCCCGAGATAGGCCTCGATGTCGTGCTCAGTCTCAGGGACTGCGCTGCAGATGACCTGGGCACCCCGGGCTGCTTCTGCCGGCGAACCGCATATGGCGACACCTTTCTCTGTTGCGCGCTGACAAGCGTCCGGAGAGGGATCAAATCCCCGCACCTCGAAACCGGCCTCGACCAGATTGGCCGCCATGGGGCAGCCCATGTTTCCGAGCCCTAAAAATGATACTGTTTTTGCCATTCCCCTCTCCTCCTGTTATATTTTTCCCTTGAGATATTTTAACCGCTTGGGCTCCGGAAACCGCTCGATGGCATACCGAAGCATGGTGCGGGGCATATTCTTATAGTGCCTTTTGAGGAAGGCCTCCTCGGTTTTGAGATCACGCTTTCCCACCTCCCGGAGCATCCACCCGACGGCGTTATTCAGCTGTGAGGGCATCGTAGAGCAATAGTGCCCTGGCAACGAGCACTTCATCCTGATTAAAAAAGCCCACAACCTGAAGCCCATGGGGCAGGCCCAGATCATCTTTACCCACCGGAAGGGAGATGGCGGGAAGCCCTCCATAGGTCCACGCAAAATTCATTATCGGGCTTCCGGTGCTGTCGAAACCTTCCGGGGCACTGTCTGTGGTAGAAGGACAGATCCATGCATCGATCCTTTCTGATGTCATCTGCT
>JAFDIX010000944.1 GCA_019307805.1 Deltaproteobacteria bacterium
GATCAAAAGCTTCCTGATCATGCATGGTCTTAAAGCGGGGAAATATGATTTGCGTAAAACCCCACTTTGAAAGACAGGATCCGGCGATCTTGAGGGTATTTGCAATCGCTGCCGGTGCGTGGGGAAACTGATCGATCATGGCGCAAGAGGACTGCAAGAAGTTGTGCTCCCGGCAGATATCGTCGTCGGAAAGCCGGGAAAGCTTGCTGTTCAGGGATATGGCTCTCAGGATACAATGGAGCTGGAACTGGTCTTTTCTGACCAGATAGACCCGGTTGGTGGCAACAAGAGGGATGCCGCTATTCCGGGAAAAGGCATAGCAGCGGGCCATCTGAAAGCCGGGTGACATCTCTACGTAAAGGTCATCTCTGCTATCCCGTTTTAGAGCCTTAAGGAGTTTAAAATCATCGGAAAGAACAATGAGACCTTCGCGCTTTTCCCTGATTTCCCGGATCAGATCAAAGTCCTGATCGCAATGGCGAGCGGAGATGATCCGGGAAAGATTGGCATATCCCTGCCGGGTTTTGACCAGCAGTACCGCACGTCGCTTGTCAGATACGAGTTCGCTCCCCACGATAGGCTCAATGCCCATTTCTTGGGCCGTCCGGAGAAAAAAGATTAATCCATAGAGCCCATTGGTATCAGTTAAGGCCAGCCTTTGCATGTCCAAGTCTTTGGCGGCTCGGCAGATCTCCTCGATGGTGCCTACCCCCCAGCCTTTGGAGTAATGGGAATGAACGTTGAGATGGATGAAGTTCATATGAAGCTCCGCTTCACGCCGTCCTCCCATACTTTATCGCATCCTCCCCATACCGCTCTCTGATTCGATCCAGGGCTTTGATTACAGGAATTTTTTTCTTTGTATCAGGAGACAGGTCATGAAAAAGTGATCGCTGGAGGTGAGCAGCAAAATCCTCAAACCAAATCCTCATAAAGCGGACTCGCATTCGCCGGTTACAAACCTTTAAGAAGAGATTCTCCAGCGGGGGGTACAGGTCAAAATCCCAAAAGCTGGAGTAGGGCAGGGTGAGTTGGCGTTTGCTCTCCCTCTGGTCGGAATACCTGATGAGCAAGCCGGCTTTCTGGGGAAAGAGTGCTCTGCTACGCAGCCGATGGGAGCTTTTTTCCACTAATCGGTAAAGAACTCACCCGGGGCTTTTCAAAAGCAGGGTAGACCGGTGTGGGGTCGATACCGAGCGCTCTCTGGTGGATTACCAAGGCCTGAATGCCGAAGATCAGTCTCAGGCTGCTTATGTCCAAAAGAGCCAGTTGCCGGACACGGGTAATGTTGAGCTCTTCCAGAAGAATCTTTTTGCGAAAGCGGCCTATACCGGGAATAACATTCACCGGGAGAGGGGCCATAAAAGAAGCTTCATCACCATCGCCCACATCCAGCACTTCTTCGGACGGCATGATGCGGGAGGCAATGAGGGAGACCATCTTATTGCTTGCAACCCCCACTGTTCCGGACAGGTGTAAACGGGTTTGAACCTCCCTCCTGAGACGACAACTCGTGTCCTTGGCTTTCCCCCAGAGACGCTCTGTTCCGGTGAGATCCAGGTGGATATTTCCCGGTCGGCTCGGTTCCCAGAGCGGAGTATAGTGGGCGATCATTTTGAACACGCTTTGAGAGGCCTTTCCCGTAAGTTCCGGATCAGGAGAAAGGACTGTAAGCTTGGGGCACACTTTCATAGCCTTCCCAAGCGGCATGCCTTTAAAGACCCCCTCTTTTCGGGCTTCGCAAGAGACGGACAGGACAATAGTCCGCTCTGATTGAGGCGGGGCGACAGCGACAGGCCGATCTCTGAGCTTCGGTTGACAGATCCGGGCCACCGCAATGGGAAAGGCAGGTATGTGAAAGTGGATTATGTGTCTCATGCCTTGCGTCTCTACTTTTTTCCGGTAAAACTGTGAAATTGTAGCCTGCCCATTTACGGGCTTTCTAAAATTTTAAGTTGATGAACAGGGGAGGAGATTTTACCGTTGATATACTGTAAATTTTACTGAAAGTCAATAGAAAAATGGCAACAATGCGTCGCAAAAAAAGTTGTGGCAACAGCCTGTTTTGGGAGAAAAACCTTAATTCTTTTTGACTTTTAGCCTGTGTGGATTTATCCTCATTGCTCAGCACGCTCAGGTTTCCATCATGCCGGACAAGAGATGATCCCATGACTTCATCCAAAGGAGGTATTAATGTCGCGCGTGTTTGCGGACTATGTACAAAAAGCAAAAAAAATTCTTGATCACAACTGGTTGGGCTCATCAACGAAGCCGGCCCCCTCACTTTATCCCCACCAGTGGAACTGGGACTCAGGCTTTATCGCAATTGGGCGATCACATTACGACATGCCTAAGGCCATCAAGGAGATCGAGACTCTGTTTGAAGCCCAATGGACCAATGGTATGCTGCCTCACATCGTATTCAATGCCAAAGCCCTTGGTCACTATTTCCCTGAGCCGGAGTTTTGGCAAACGGAGAGATCTCCCTATGCCCCTAAAAATAAACTAACTTCAGGCATTACAAATCCACCGGTTCACGCCATAGCGGTTGAAAAGATCCAACTGAATGCTCGCAACTCTCGTTCCGTTATTCCCTTTTTAAAACGGATCTATCCTAAACTTATAGCTCTTCATACTTACCTGTACCGAAACAGAGATCCAAATGATGAAGGTTTGGTCTATATTCGGCACCCTTGGGAGTCAGGCATGGATAACTCCCCCACATGGGATGTTCCACTCAAACGAATGAGGATTGAAAGGGAAGAGTTGCCACTTTATCAGCGGAAAGATCTTGAGCACGTGGTAGACCCCTCTATGCGTCCAAGCGATGACGACTATGATCGGTACGTTTATCTTGTAGATCTCTTTCGCCAAAACGACTACGATGAAACGCAGATTCAAAAGGCCTGTCCATTTCTCATCCAGGAT
>JAFDIX010000206.1 GCA_019307805.1 Deltaproteobacteria bacterium
ATACAATCTCTTCCTTTCCCAGTTGGACTGTCATGGGAATGATTTCATCCTTGAATTTCCCTGCTTTTTTGGCCTCTTGATAACGCTGCTGGCTCATAAAGGCCCAGGAATCCTGATCTTCCCTTGTTACCGAATAGGCCAGGGCACCTTCGCCCGCATCAACCGCGACAGGATTGAAATCTTTGTAACCCATGAGAATGAGGGGATCCCGGACTTTGATGTGGCCCAATTTCGGGCCCTGACCCAGCCGGACGCCAGGATGTATGATAAAAGGGACTCTGCTAAAATTCTCAGCCCCTGCCACTACGACAATCTCGGATTCTCCCCATTTTATGGCATTGAACCCCATATGGGTTGCGGTCATGGAAGAACAACACGCCTTGTCGATTGTGGCGGATTTCGTTTGTGCCGGAAGCCCAGCCTTCAGCAATGACTGCCTCGCCATACAAGGAGAGACAAAATCCTCATTCTCCGCGTGGATAGCACAACCCATAATCACTTCATCCACATGGTCTTTGGGAATCCCTGCTTTCTCCAGGGCCCTTTCCATGACAAAGGCCCCCAATTCATAGGTTGGCGTTTCTCTCAACGCGCCGCAGAACTTTCCAAAGGCGGTCCTTACCGCACTCACAATAACAACTTCTTCATTCATGTTGATCGCTCCCTGCGATGCCCCGCATAAAAATTTCAACAAAGGTTTCTGACAGTTCTTCAGAGGATTCTTTTCGTGAATAATCGAACCAGTAAAAGGTCCAGCTGCACATTCCAATGGCCGCAAAAGCTGCAAAAGCGCTATTCATATTTTTTGCCTTGCCTAGAGCCTGCATCTCCGATATCGCATCTTTGAGCAGATCGTAGGCCATCTGCCAGCTTTTTTTGATTTTATTAAGGTGTTGGGGGGTGAGTCTTCTGGCTTCGTGGACAGCGATGCGTGCCGAAGCACTGATGGTATTCATTCCGGAGAATTTACGCAAAAAAAATAAAATGCGTTTTTCAGGATCAGAAATTTTCTTTGCCGCCTTATAAAAAGGGATAAAATTCGTTTCATTCATGAAATCGATGATATCAAAAAGGAGACTTTCTTTGCTGGGGTAATGGTGATAAAGACCGGCTTTGCTTAACCCCAGTTCCTTGGCGAGTTGGGACATGGGGGTATTGTCGTAGCCTTGCTCGAGAAACATTTCCATGGATTTCGACAATATCTGCTTTTTTGTTTTCATTGATCGCCAAATGGAATATATGGACTCATTGCAAACCGGCCGTACGGTCAGTTTTAAACTAATAAACCCATATAAAGATGTCAAGAAAAAAGTGAGATCAGACCCTTTCTATGAATTCTTTTCCGAGCAGTCCCTCTGGCCGCACCAGAAGCACTGCAATGATAATGAGAAAGGCCAGGGTGTTTTTGAAGGCAATGGAGATGTAGGCACCGATAAGGCTCTCGGCTATCCCCAGAATGAGGCCGCCAACAACGGCGCCCGGCAGGCTGTTTAATCCACCCAGAACTGCAGCGGCAAAGCCCTTGAAAAAGGGTTCCATCATGAAAACAGGGTCGAGCAAAAGGGCAGGGGCAAGGAACAGACCGGCAATGACCCCCAACAGGGCAGCCATGCCCCAGGAAAAGGCCATGATCTGCCGGGTTGGAATCCCGAGGGTCTGGGCCGCCTGCAAATTTTCCGATGTAGCACGCATGGCAAGGCCCACCCGTGTCTTTTGCACCAGGAGATAGCGGAGGGCGCTCGCCAGCCAACCTGCCACGAGGGTCCCCAGGCTCAGTTGGCTTATGGTCACGCCTCCCAAGCTGTATGTTTTTATGTCAGACAGGGGAAATGGAAATGAATGGGGTTCTGTTCCGCCGAAACGAAGGACAAGTCCTTGAAGCACCAGGCCCATTCCCAGAGTGAGGATGATCTGGCCCAGGTGGGTGGCTTCCCGGCGTTGGGCAGGACTCAGGACCGCAAAGTAAAAGGTCATGGACAGGACCCACCCAAGGAGCAGGGCCAGGATGGATGCAATCCAAAAGGGGACATCCATGCCGAGCAGGATAAATGCAAAAAATGTCCCCGCTGTGGTGACGTCCCCGTGGGCAAAGTTCAGGATGCGATTCGATCGGTAGATAAGGACCAGCCCCAGGGCGACAAGGGCGAAAATGCTCCCCTGGGAAAGACCGGAAATGACATAGTAGGCCATTTTTTCCATTTTTATATCCTTGCCTCTTTACCTAGCGAAAGGGCCAATTGCTGAGTGAAAGCCTTATTTTGAGCAACCGCCCGGCAATCCCGAGGGGTTCAAAGATCAGTATAAGAATAATGGTCAACCCGTAGACGACCGGGACCATCTCCCTGTACTCACTGAAGATCTGGGGGATCAGAATGATAAAGGCCGCTCCGAAGATTGCCCCTTCCACGCTTGCCAGACCCCCGACAATAATGGCTACGAGGTAGTCTATGGTCTTTTCAAAGGAAAACATGTTGGGCTCCAGGAATCCCAGAAAGAGGGCATAGAGCCCCCCTTGCACACCCACATAAAACGAACTGACGGCAAAGGACATGAGTTTGTAGTGGGTCAGATTGACCCCCAGAACCTCGGCAGCGATGTCATTGTCCCGTATTGCAATAAAGGCCCTGCCCATATAAGAAGAGACAATGTTGTAGCTCACCATGGTAAAGAAAATGGCGATCAAGAGGTTCATGTAGAAGTGGGTATTGGCACTGGATAACCCAAAGATGGGGGCAATCTTCTGAATCGTCATGCCCATGCGTCCACCCGAGAGAACTTCAAAGTTAAGGAGTATCTGGTAGACAGCGATGCCAAAGCCCAGAGTAGCAATAGCGAGATAGGGTCCTTTAAGCCGCAGGGAAGGAAATCCAACCAGGAGCCCGAAGAGCCCTGATAGGATACCTGCACCGATGAGAGACAAGGGCCAGGGAAGCCCGATACCGGCAAGGTGTCCAAAGGTAAAGGCGCCGATGGCCAGAAAACCGGCCTGGCCAAAGGAAATCTGGCCTGTATACCCGATGAGCAGGTTCTGACCCTGGACTCCGATGGCCCAAATGGCGATGACTGTAGCAAGGTAGACAACATGTTCCGGCATGTATAAAGGGAGAAGGATCACAGCCAGGACGAATGCCGCGATCCAGATTTTGGTCCAGGGCCTGCGAATGAGTTTCAGCTCTTCTCTATAACTTTCGATCAAATCCATTTTTCTCAGCCTCAGTACATGGCATTGATCAGATCAGCATATCGTTTTTCCAGGAGCCGCCGCTTGACCTTCTTGGTTGGTGTTACATCCCCGTCTTCCTCGTAGAAGCGGCGGGGGAGCAATGAGAACTTCTTGATAGACTCCACCCTGGAAAGGGTCTTGTTGACCATGGCCACTTCCCGATCAATAAGTTTTTGTATATCCGTATTCTGGGTAAGATCGCTAAAGGTGGTAAATGGGATTCTTTTATCCTGTGCATATTTTGTGACATTGTCTTCGTCGATCAGAATCAGGGCGGTCAGGTACTTGCGTCCGTCGCCCACAACCACGGCATCCTGGATGTAGTGGCTGAATTTGAGCTTGTTCTCGATAAAAGCAGGGGTGATGTTTTTTCCACCGCTTGTGATAATGATATCCTTTTTCCGATCCAGAATCTTGAGGTGCCCATCTTCGAGTACCCCCACGTCTCCGGTATAGAGCCAGCCGTCCCTGATGGTCCGGGCGGTAAGCTGCGGATCTTTGAAGTACCCCTTGAAAACGCCGGGACCCTTGACCAGTATCTCCCCATCCTTGGCGATCCTGACCTTGATTCCGGGTATGGGTTCCCCCACGTATCCCATGCGAATTCTGCCCCGGCACTGGTTGGCGATGGCGCCGGTTGTCTCGGTTTGTCCATACCCCTCCTGTAAAGGTATTCCCAGGGCATTGTAATACCGGAACAGTTCCGTAGACGCAGGCGCTCCGCCACTGATTGCCAAACGCACCCGCTCCAGGCCAAGATTTCTCTTTAAGGGATACAGGATGAGCCAGTAGAGGGGCCAGTAGACAAGCCCCCACTTGAACTGTTTGAAGGATTTCTTCCGGGTGCGAACGTAGCGCAATCCAACCTTTACGGCGAGCTTGTAGAGCGCCCTCCTCAGGTAGGTGGAGTCAGACATGCGAATTTCAATCATGGAGGAGAATTTCTCCCAGATACGGGGAACACCGGGAAAAATGGTTGGAGAGACCTCCTTGAGATTGATGTTCATCGTCTCCATGTGCTCTACAAAATTGACCGTCGCCCCAACCAGGACCGTTTGAAAGAGGGAGAGCATGTTTTCGAGAATATGGGCCAGAGGCAGGTATGAAAAGAATTCGTCCGTCTCATCGGCCGGATTACTCCCCTGAAGGGCATCGGCCACGCTGAGGATGTTGATGTGGGAGATCATGGCACCCTTGGGCCGGCCCGTCGTTCCCGAGGTATACACAATCATGGCCGTATCATCAGGGTCAATGGCCGTCATCCTTTCTGAGACGGCATCGGGGTTTTCATTCAGATAGGCCTTCCCTAGAGATAGAAACTCTTCAAAGGAGATGAGGCGAGGGTGGGAAAATCCCCACAGCCCCTTTGAATCCCATATGACCACCTTGGCAATATCAATGTCGTCGATGATTTCCAGGACCTTGTCCACCTGTTCTTCATTTTCCACAAACAGGATTCTGGATTCCGAATGGCCCACCACATAGGCCACCTGCTCCGAAGCAGATGTGGGATATACCCCGCAGCTTGCACCTCCGGCGCTCATGGTCCCAAGGCGGCAGAATAGCCATTCAGGGCAGTTTTCGCCGAGAATGGCCACGCAGTCCCCGGGTTCCATGCCAAAGGATATGAGCCCTGCAGCCACCTCCATGACCTTCTGTCCGTAGTCCTTCCATGAGACGCGCTTCCAAATCCCGCAATCCTTGTACCGCAATGCCACATTTTCCCCACGTCGCTCTACTTGCGAGAAAAAAAGGGCAGGAAAATGGGACGCATCTACCGCTTTCACCAGGTCCTCCTTTTCCTATAGAGCCTCCATCCCTTGGGGGAGACCGTATCCGCACCCACGCCCAAATAGAGCTCCTGAACATCTTCGTTCTCTTTTAATTCTTCGGGCGTGCCTTCCAGTACGATGCGCCCAGATTCCATGATATAGGCAAAGTCGGCGATGCCCAGGGCCATACTGGCGTTTTGCTCAATGAGGAGAATGGTGGTCCCTTTACGGCTTATTTGCGACAGGGCATTATAGACTTCACGCGCTATTTTGGGGGCCAGCCCTAATGAGGGCTCATCCAGCATCAGGAGTTTGGGGTGCCTGAGCATGGCCCGGGCTACGGCCAACATCTGTTGCTCACCCCCGGACAGGGTTTCCGCCTGCTGTTTGGATCGTGCCTTGAGTATGGGAAACAGTTGGTAGAGATATTCGAGGTCATCCCTTATGCCGCCGTGATCCTTACGGCCCCAGCATCCAAGGTCGAGGTTCTCCTTCACGCTCAGCTCTCTAAAGAGGCCGCGGTCCTCAGGGACATAAACGATACCCAGTGAGGAGATACGCTCGGGCTTCAGGCGGTGGATACGTTTCCCCAGGAATTCTATGGTCCCCTTTTTGGGCTGGTCTTTAATGAGGCCGGCGATTGTTTTGAGGAGGGTGGTCTTACCTGCCCCATTGGGCCCCAGGACCGCAAAGACCTCCTTTTCCTTTACCTCAAGGGAGAGACCGTGGAGGGCATAAATGCGGTCATAATAAAGGGTTTCAATGGTGGTTATTTTAAGGAGCGGGTTCATTCCTCCTCCCCGCCCACATAGGCCTTAATCACTTCGGGTGTATGCTGGACCTCTTCCGGGGTGCCCTCGGCAA
>JAFDIX010000207.1 GCA_019307805.1 Deltaproteobacteria bacterium
ATTTGATTCTTTGTTTCATGGATTATTTCCTTTTGGAAGATGCTTGAAGGGGCACAGTAAATATCCGGGTCCAGAGGGCCCAGCTTTGGTTTACCCCTGAAAGGCGACTCTCCATGAATCTGCTCTGTCCAACGCACTTATGGAGTGTTGGAGTAATGGAGTATTGGAAAAATGAAAATACAACACCGCTCTTCTGTAACTTTAACAGAGACCATCGGGATTCTCTGATGTATAGAGTTCACGAGCGCTAAACCATCACTCCAGTACTCCAATACTCCATCACTCATTGAAACTGTTACAGGCAGTGTCGTCTATCTCTGACCCCCGCAATGCGGGACAGCACGGCCCATTGAAAATCCCGCCACGCGGGGAAGGACCAGGTTTTAAAAAGCAAAATAACTTCCCCGAAAGACACAAAAAGACGTGTCCCCATGGGTTGCATTGCCCCTCTCATACAGCGTCTCAGGGGGCATGTCAATGAAATACAATCGGTTTGACTTGATAGGTGTTATCTGATAATCAAACCAGCATCATAAGGGATGGAGGCACACTTGAATGGATTATAAAAAAACTCTCAATCTCCCAAAAACCAGCTTTCCAATGAAGGCGAACCTGGTCAAAAAAGAGCCTGAAATGCTCGATCAATGGGAGAAAGAAGATCTGTACGGAAAGATTCGTGAAGCTTCTAAAGGCCGAAAGCGCTACATGCTCCACGATGGTCCCCCCTATGCCAACGGCAATATCCACATGGGAACCGCCTTCAATAAGATACTGAAGGACATCATCATTAAATCAAAGCAAATGGCCAATTTTGACGCGCCCTATGTTCCGGGCTGGGATTGCCATGGCCTCCCCATCGAGCACAGAGTGGATTCAGAGCTTGGAGCCAGGAAAAAGGAAATGTCCCAGACCCAGATAAGACAATACTGCCGTCAATATGCCGAGAAATTTATCGACATACAAAGAAACGAATTCAAGCGACTGGGGGTGTTCGGGGAGTGGGATAGACCCTATCTCACCATGAATTTTCCCTATGAAGCCATCACCATCAAGGAATTTGGGAAGTTTGCCCTGAATGGAAGCCTTGTGAAGAGCAAAAAGCCCGTTTATTGGTGCGCCTCCTGCCGGACCGCCCTTGCAGAGGCGGAGGTGGAATACGATGAACACACATCCCCCTCTATTTATGTTAAATTTCAGATGGTTACCGATCTCAGTCAGGACTACCCCGCCCTGAAGGGAAAAGATGTCTCTGTTGTCATTTGGACCACGACCCCCTGGACGATCCCGGCAAACCTTGCGATCGCCCTGCACCCGGATCTTCCCTATGTGGCTGTAGATACGGGTGGGGACCAGGTTATGGTCCTGGCCGGTGGCCGGCTAGATGAGTGCATGGATAGCTTTGGTATCACATCCTATGAAATCATTGCTGAACTGGATGCCGGTAAATTAGAGAATCACAGGGCAAGGCACCCCCTCTATGACCGGGAATCCCTCATTGTCCTCGCACCCTATGTGACCCTTGAGGCAGGAACCGGCTGTGTGCACACAGCGCCTGGACACGGACGTGAAGACTATGAAACGGGACTGGCCTATGATCTTGAGATCTACTCACCCCTGGATGATGCAGGGTGTTTCACGGAAGACGTGGAATACTTTGCAGGCCTCAACGTGTTTGATGCCAATGAGGTCGTAAACAATAAGCTTGGGGAAATGGACGCACTCCTGAAGAAAGAGGACGTGAGCCATGAATATCCCCATTGCTGGAGATGCAAAAAACCGGTCATCTTCCGGTCTACGGAACAATGGTTTATCTCCATGGATAAAATGGACCTCAGAAAAAAGGCCCTGAAGGCCATCAAGGAGGTTTCCTGGATACCCGGCTGGGGGCAGGATCGTATTTACGGACTTATCGAAAAGCGGCCGGACTGGTGTATCTCCCGCCAGAGGGCCTGGGGCGTCCCCATCACCGTCTTCCACTGTCAGGATTGTAACAGTCTGGTCATTTCAAAGGAAATCCTTGATCACATTTTCAAGATGGTGCAGGTCGCCGGTGCAGATGTCTGGTTTTTGGAGCCGGCAGAAAATCTCATGCCCCCCGGAACAAAATGTGCTGAATGCGGTTCCAGCCAATTTGAAAAAGAAACCGATATCCTGGACGTCTGGTTCGACTCAGGGGTCAGCTATGCGGCCGTGATGGAGGCGAGGGAATATCTGGACAGCCCCGCAGATCTCTACCTGGAAGGAAGTGACCAGCATCGGGGATGGTTTCACAGCTCCTTGCTCTGCTCAGTGGGAACCCGGGAAACGGCCCCCTATAAGGCTGTTTTGACCCACGGCTTTGTCGTGGACGGGGCCGGTAAAGCCATGCACAAATCTGCAGGCAACGTCATATCCCCGAAAGATCTGATCAGGGATTTTGGGGCGGAGATCATCAGGCTCTGGGTAGCCGGTGAAGACTATCGTGACAACATCCGTCTCTCTGACGAGATTTTACAGAGGTTGACAGAGGCCTACCGCCGTATCAGAAACACCTGTCGCTATCTGATGGGAAACCTCTATGACTTTCATCCTGCCGAAGACGGGGTTGCCTATGACCAGATGATGGAATTGGACCGCTGGGCCCTCCACCGACTTCAGGAGGTCAATGAGAGGATTCTCGCGGCCTATGACAGTTTCGAGTTCCATCCCGTGTACCATGGTCTCCACAATTTTTGTGTCCTCGACCTGTCCTCCTTTTACCTGGATATCATCAAGGACCGTCTCTACGTCTCCCCCGCCAAATCGGTGGCCAGGAGATCCGCCCAGACTGCCATCCATGAAATCCTGGAGGTCCTTGTGAGGCTCATGGCCCCCATCCTTTCCTTCACCGCCGATGAAATCTGGGGGAACATGGAGGGTGCTGAACGGCTGCACAGCGTCCATATGGATCTCTTTGTCCCGGTAAAGGCCGAGTACAGGGACCAGGATCTGGCCGGCCGCTGGGAAAACATTATCCGTGTTCGGAAAGAGGTAACCAAGGCACTTGAGCTTGCCAGAAAGGAAAAGCGGATCGGCCACTCCCTGGATGCCGCCGTAATCATCGGCCTCCCCGAGAAGCTCCTGGACGCCCTGAAACCATACCAGGAACAGCTCAGGGCCATTTTTATTGTCTCATCGGTACAAACCGTCCCTGCCGAAGAAATGTCAGAGGGTTTTGAGAGTGATGAGATAAGCGGCCTCAGGGTGAGTGTTGCCCCCTCTAAAGCTCCAAAATGCGACCGCTGCTGGGTACATGACCATTCCATCGGGGAGAGCAGGGAAAACCCCACCATCTGCGCCAGGTGTCAAGAAGCCCTCTTGGAAGTGGGGCAAGGGACAGCGTGAAAAAAAAGTATTTCCTCATAGTCTTCCCTTCATTGGCCATTCTTTTTTTGGACCAGATAACAAAATGGGGCATCCTCAGGATACTTGATATCCATCAATCCATAACAGTGATCCCAGGGTTCTTTAATCTGGTCCATGTGCGAAACAGGGGAATGGCCTTTGGGTTTCTGAATCGGGCAGGGAGTGATCTGCCCTTCTATTTTTTGCTCTTTGCAACGCTGGGGGCGATTTTTTTTCTGGTTTTCTGGGCGTTAAAACTGAAACCGGAAGAGTATAGAATCCTGCCGGGACTCTCCCTCATCCTCGGGGGGGCAATGGGTAATCTCATTGACCGGATCAGACTGCATGAGGTGATCGACTTTCTCGATTTTCAGATCGGCCACTTTCACTGGCCCGCGTTTAATGTGGCTGACTCGGCCATCACTGTGGGCACCCTTTGGGTCGCCTTTAACCTGTTATTCCGCCATTCCCCGAGACCTAGGGAATGAACCAAACACTAACGAGTTTCCAATGTATCCTACCCTTCTAACCCTCGGACCATTGAATATACACACCTACGGTCTTTTTATCGCCATAGGTTTCATCATCGGTCTTCTGGTGGCCATGCACATCGGAAAATCCGAGGGATTCCAATCAGGCCAGGTGCTGGACATGGGTTTTATTGTTATCCTGTGTGCCATCATAGGATCGAGGCTTGCCTATGTCCTTTTGAATATTAGCTACTATGTGGATCACCCCCTGGACATCTTCAAAATGTGGCAGGGAGGCCTTGTCTTTTCCGGTGGGCTGGTGGCTGTTGCTCTTGCCATGATCTGGTATCTGAAACGCCGCCATCTCCCCTTCTGGAAGGTGGGGGATCTTTTTGCCCCTGCAATTGCCATTGGTCAGGGCATCGGGCGCATGGGGTGCTTCATGGCGGGCTGTTGTTACGGCAAACCCACGGGTATGCCCTGGGGGATGATCTTCACGGATCCCAACACCCTGGCCACCCGGAATATCCCCCTTCACCCCACCCAGCTCTATGCCGCCCTGAGCGGGATACTTATCTTCGCCGTGCTCATGGTTCTCAGGGCCAAAAGAAAATTTGAAGGACAGGTTTTTTTGTGGTTTCTCATTCTCCACAGCACGAGCCGTCTGCTCATGGAACGCCTGCGAGGAGACGACAGGGGCTTGATCCCCGGAACCGAGATGAGCGTGACCCAGCTGATCGCCCTCCTCATCCTTATGACAGCCGTAGTCGCCCTCATGATAATGACCAGCAGGAAACCCACAGACCCCCCCCAACCCTAGTGTGGTGCATCAAAAACACCTTAATGAATCGAGGGGCTGGTAAGCGATTGGGCCAATGTCTTTATGGCATCCATGTATTCTGAAAGGCCCTTTATGAATATGTCGTTATGATCGGCACCTGGGATCATGAGCAGTCGCTTGTCTTGGGCACCGCAGGCCTCATACAGAGTTCGCCCTTCCTGAAAAGGTATCAGGTGATCTCTCTCTGCATGGATAATGAGGGTGGGTTTTTCAAACATTTGGATCTTCTCTACATTCTGAAACCCCTCTTCTTCCCTGAAGCCCAAGGACCCCACATCCACTCCCAGCAGTTCCAGAAGGGGTGAAGCATGGGCAAATCCACTCTCAATAATGAGCCCATCCATCTGCGCCGAATAATGGGCGGAAAGCTCCAGGGCAGAAGCGCTCCCCAGTGACCTGCCCATGACCACAATAGGTCCATCGTGCCCCTGGGACCTGAGCCTTTCCAGAATAAAGTGAAATATCACGTGGGCATCCCTCATCATGGCGGTGACAGTGGGCTTCCCTGTAGAACGTCCGTATCCACGATAATCCACGGCCAGAAAGCCCATCCCCAGGCGGGTATACATCTGCCCTAAATCATCATAGTCCGCCACGATTTCGCCATTCCCGTGAAAAAAGAGGATACAGGGAGACGCTTTTTCAGCGCGGTGAAACCGTGCCCCAACGCAAATATCTCCTTGTACCGGAATAAGGATCTCCTCCACACCCTCAACAGACACGGTTTTTCCCCACTCTGGACGGGGGTGAAACAGTAATTTGAGAATTTCCAACTGATCAAGTCGGGTGTAATCAATCTTTGAAATGTCTATCATATTCCTACCCTTCCCCCCTTGCTTTGGCCGGTCTTCCTAAAAAACAGTGCTGATTCTGACGAGGCCCCTTCTGATCTTTATCTGGTCAAACCGGACAACGGTATTCACATTCCAGTCGGACCCTCATGATACAGCATAGGGGACAGATTGCTATCCCTTTTCCTCTAGCCACAAATGGGGATTAGGACCCATTAATTCCATTCATTAAGTTACATTAATATAAAATAGTTTATGTTTTTTTACTGTCCGTGTAAGAGAAGGTTAAGTTACCCAGGACACAAAAAGCTTGACAAATTCTAATAAAATTAGTATTTTGCTTCCTAATCTTGTATAGGAGCAGGTATCAAATCATGTCTAATAGAG
>JAFDIX010000945.1 GCA_019307805.1 Deltaproteobacteria bacterium
ATCGAATCCGGACCGACCGCGGCGGTGATATCCGGCCAGTACTATGGAAAGCTATTCGATATCCCGGAAATATTCTGCTTTGACATGGGGGGAACCACCGCCAAGTCCTGTCTGATCCAGAGGGGGGTGGCCGGAGTCGTCCCTACCTTTGAAGTGGGCCGGGTTCAACGGTTTATGAAGGGAAGCGGTCTCACCATTCAGGTGCCTGTGGTGGATTTGATGGAGATCGGGGCCGGCGGAGGAAGCATTGCCAAGGTGAGCAAGATGGGAACCCTTCAGGTGGGGCCGGAGAGTGCCGGGGCGGATCCGGGTCCCATATGTTACGACAGGGGAGGGACCGGCCCCGGTGTAACGGATGCAGATCTCCTTCTGGGGTATCTGGATGAGCATTATTTTCTGGGCGGTGAAATGGCCCTGGACAGAGAAGGGGCCCAAAAAGGGATTGAAGAGAAGATCGCAAAACCCCTGGGTGTCTCCTATATTCAAGCCCTTTGGGGCATTCACGATCTCATCAATGAGACCATGGCCGGTGCGGCCAAAACCCATATTGCAGAGAAGGGCGGGAATCCCAAGGTCGTCACGGTCATTGCCTTTGGCGGCGCAGGGCCGGTGCACGCCTATGGCCTGACAAAAAAACTGGGCGCCCCCCGATTTATTGTTCCCCCCAATGCGGGGGTGGGTTCAGCCCTGGGTTTTTTTACGGCTCCAAGGGCCTTTGATCTGCTCAGAAGTCACAAGGTTTCCCTGGATGCAGCCGATTTTGAAAGTATTGAAAAAATCTTCAAGGAGATGGAAGCAGAGGGGGCCAGGACCCTTTCTCAGACAGGCACGAGCCAGGGTTTGACCTTTGAGCGATCCCTGGATATGCGTTTTGTAGGTCAGGGTTCTGAGACCAATGTCTTAATTCCGGAAAAGGATATTACCCTGGTGGCCAGGGGGAAAATTCGAGAGCGTTTTGACAGCATCTACGAAAAACTCTACGGCAGGACCTATCCTGACTCGGCCGTGGAGTTTATTAATTTCAAGGTCAGGGCGCGCCTGCCGGAGCGCCTGTTGGAGTTGCCCAAGCTCGAGAAGGGTGCGGGGAACATTGAGGATGCCCTCAAGGGGGAGCGTCTTGCCTATTCAGGAATAAAGAAGGACTTTATTCCATTCAAGGTCTACGACCGTTACCGGCTTTCTCCAGAGGCATCATTTCAGGGTCCTGCCATTATTGAGGAAAGGGAATCCACGGTGGTTGTCGGGGAAGATGCCAGGGTTCGGGTCGATGACCTCGGATTCCTGTGGGTGGAGATAGAAAGGGTGTAAGGTAGACGGCATAAGGCACACGGCGCACGGCTCAAGGTATAGAAAGCTGTGTTCATATTGATAAAGACCACCCGTCCCGCTATGCGGGACTCGAGACACAGAGAACACAGAGTTTTTCATTTGCCGCCAGGAGCGCGGCAAATGAAAAGGTGTTCAGCAGCTTACGCTGCGAAAAAGAAGTGTTTAGCATATAGGGGAATGGGCTACTAAAGGAGAACTCTTTCTTTTGGCTGATCGTCGTCTCCCGATCAGTCAAAAATACGAAAGAACTCTGTGGCCTCAGTGCCTTGTATGATGAATAGCGGAGGGTAGTATGAAAGACATCTTCGATCCTGTTACCCTGGAAATATTATGGCGTCGACTGATCTCCATCGTGGATGAAGCGGACAGTGCCGTGGCCCGGACGGCCTTTTCCAGCCTTCTCAGGGATGCCCATGACTACACCTGTATGTTCACGGACAGTAAAGGGCGGGAACTGGCCCAGGGATCCTTTGCCACGCCGGGGCAATCCGGAGCCATGGCATTGGGGATCAAAAAACTTGTAAGCACACTTTCCTCCGACAGCTACAGAGACGGCGATGTCTTCATTACCAATGACCCCTGGGCCCTCGCCGGGCACCTCAACGACGTCTGCGTGATTTTCTATAGGGACCACTTGGTGGCATTTACGGCGTGTGTGTTTCACCACTCAGACATCGGGGGCCGGGTCTCATCAGATAATCATGAGGTCTATGAAGAAGGACTTTTTATCCCTGTGGTGAAACTCTACGAAGGGGGAGACCTCAATGCATCCGTGATGGACATGATACGTTGGAACGTGCGCACCCCGGAGGAGGTCGTCGGCGACATCCGTTCTCAGGTCGCGGCAAATTATGTCTGCTCCGAGAAGATATGCCAGATGCTTGAAGAAAACGGCCTGGACACACTGGATGACCTTGCTGATGAAATCATCGGCCGGACG
>JAFDIX010000208.1 GCA_019307805.1 Deltaproteobacteria bacterium
CATAGCCTCGGTGGGAGTCAGCGTCCTCACCATTGCCACCTCCATATCCAGCGTCTCCTGTGTCATGGAAGGACAGCATCTGGACACCGCCCTGCAGGCCCTTCAAGAGTCCTTTGATGCCACCTTTCAGGTCAAGGAGAGGCCGAAGGACTACTGATCATTAAAATTTCAAATGCCAAAAATCAAATGACAAATAAACCTCAAATCCCAATAACCAATCGTTCGACCTGGAGGCCCCTCGGCCATGAGACCTGTCGGCGAGCTCAGGTCGTGCCGCTCTGGGTCGAATGACTCTCGACAGGCGACCAAAAACTGATGAACTCGTAAAAAGTCGTCACCCCGGCGAAAGCCGGGGTCCAAGTCAGTCATAAGTCTCTGAAAACACTGGATTCCGGCTTTCACCGGAATGACAAAAAAAGATGTTTTTTGACCTTTTACGGGTGCATCAAAACAGACTTTGGAATTTGGATTTTGGGACTTGTTTGTTATTTGGAATTTGTTATTTGGGTTTTACCTTTTTCAAAGGCTTTGCCCTTGAACCCGGGTTCTGCCCTGTGTTACCCTTTTTTGAGAACAGGATGCCCTAGACCTCTCAGTCAAAGGAGCGCCGCCCACAGTGGACACGAAATCCCCTATCATCAATATCGCCCTTGTCGGGGGGAGATATTACTGCAGCGAGGTCCTCGAAAGTACCAACCTGAGTTCCAGCGAAGAGGACCTCAATGCCCGCATAGTGGCTGTTGCTGATCCGGACCCAGAGAGCCCGGGCATGATCCTGGCCCGCCAACAGGGCCTGACCACTATTGAGGATTACCATGAACTCTATGATCCCCAATATGGCATCGGTCTTTTTATTGTGCTTACCCCTGAACAGCAAGTGCTGGAGGACATCCTCGCAACACGCCCCCTTCACATCCGCATCCAGTCATTTCATGTCTTTGAGGTCTTCTGGAAGGCCCTGAGCATCGAGGAACGCAAACTGAGAAAACGTAATCAGGAGGTGGAGACCATCCTCAACGGCATTCAGGACTTTATCGTGGTTCTGAACCCGGAGCTGGAAATTCTCGAAGTGAACGAGGCTTTCTTCCAAAAAATGGGCTACACACCTGAAGAGGTCATCGGTCGAAAATGCTATGAGGTTTTCCACAACATTGACCACCCCTGCGATCAAGACACCATGGTGTGTCCCCACAACGACGTTATTCGGCACAAGAGACCCGTTCAGCAGATTCGCAAACGCCAGAAAAGAAATGGGGAAGAGCGATACATAGAGGTCTCCACCTTTCCTGTCTGGGAAAAGGACGGAAAGATATCCAGGTTTGTGGAGATCAGCCGGGATATTACAAAGCGGAAAAAGGAAGAAGAGGAAATCACCCGGCGCCTTGAAGAAATGGTCGAAGAAAGAACGCTGCAGTTAAAAGAATCCCACGAAAAACTTCTTCACCAGGACCGTATGGCCTCTCTCGGCAAGCTTGCGGCTTCCATCGTTCATGAAATCAATAATCCCATCGCCGGCACCCTCAACCTCCTCATGCTCATGAAACGGATAATCCATGAGGGTCCTGTGAAAAAAGAGGAACTGGCTCAATTTGAAGAATTTCTGGACCTCATGGAGGCGGAAAACAGGCGGATCAGTCGAACGGTCTCCGACCTCCTCTCCTTCTCCAGGCAGGACAAAGTGGAACCCAAGCGGGTCAGCCTCAATGACTTGATTGAGAAAACCCTGTTCCTCAATTCAAACCTCCTCAAGATCAGCGGCGTCAGGGTGGAAACCCGTCTTCAGGAAAATCTCCCGGACGTCTTCGGATCGGAAGACCAGCTTCAACAGGCCTTTATGAACTTCATCTCCAATGCTGCAGAGGCGGTTGAGGTCGTTGATGGCGGCATTTTGAAAATAGAGACAAGCCTTTCCCCCAGTAACGGAAAGATCACGGTCTCCTTTCAGGATTCAGGTATCGGTATACCGCGGGAAAACATCACAAAACTTTTCGAACCCTTTTTCACGACTAAAAAAAAGGGCAAGGGGGTCGGGCTCGGGCTCTCAGTCGCCTACGGTATCATTGAAGAGCATGGCGGCTCCATCCAGACGCGATCTGAATTAAACAAGGGTACGACTTTTAGGGTCCTGCTGCCCCTAAACGGGTTCAATCCTGAAGCATGACCTCGATGGAGGGATACATGGGTGGTGAAAGTAAAATTCTCATTGTCGATGATGAACTCATCCTGCGTGAGTCCTTGTCCCGATGGCTTGAGCGGGACGGTCACCGTGTTGAGACGGCCGCCAGTGGTGAAGAAGCCCTGGATCGATTCAAGGAGACCCGTTATGACATCCTTCTTGTAGACATCAAGATGGAGGGCATAAGCGGTCTGGAGGTCCTCAGGCATGTCAAGGAAAGCGACCCGGATGTTGCCGTTGTGATGATTACCGCCTATGGTTCCATTTCCACGGCCATTGAAGCCATGAAAAACGGGGCGTCCGATTATCTCCTCAAACCCTTTGACCCTAACGAGCTGGGCGTACTCATTGATAAAATTTCAGAAAGCCAGGCCCAGGCCCTGGAAAACCTCTACCTGAGGGAACAGTTTAAGGAGAGGAGCCAGTTTGAGAGCATGATCGGTCAATCCCGACCCATGCAGAAAATCTTTGATCTCATTCAAGACGTCGCACCCACCAATTCCACGGTTCTGATCAGTGGTGAGACCGGCACGGGAAAAGGCTTGGCAGCAAAGGCCATCCACACCAACAGCCCCTGTTCCGAAGGCCCTTTTGTGACGGTGAACTGCGGCGCCATTCCGGAGCACCTCATGGAAAGTGAATTATTCGGTTACCAGAAAGGCGCTTTTACAGATGCCAAAACCACAAAAAGAGGAAGGTTGGAGCTGGCCCACAGGGGGACCCTATTTCTTGACGAAATCGGTGAGATCAGCATGCGCATGCAGATAGATCTCCTTCGAGTTCTCGAGGACAGGGTGTTTTACAGGGTGGGTGGTACACAACCCATTGAGGCGGAGTTCCGAGTTATTGCCGCCACAAACAGGGATCTTGAGAAGGCCATCAAGGACGGGGTCTTTCGGGAAGATCTCTTTTATCGCCTGAATGTGATCACCTTTGACATGCCCCCACTCCGTGATCGAAAGGAGGACATCCCTCTCCTGGCGGAACATTTCCTCCATCGTTTCACCAAGGAAACAAACAAGCCCATTGACGGAATTGCCCGAGAAGCCATTGACGAAATGATGCTCTATGAATGGCCCGGAAATGTCAGGGAGTTGGAGAACGCCGTAGAAAGGGCGGTTGTTGTGTCAAAGGAACGCAAGATCATCCCCAATGATCTCCCCATTTTCCGTCCCGAGTACTGTTTGGACGCCCCTGGCAAATCACTGATGGAAGTCGAGAAAGGACACATCTCCCAGGTGTTGCAGGATAACCAATGGAACATCTCAAGGAGTGCTGATATCCTGGGGATCGACCGCTCGACCCTCTATAACAAAATCAAACGTTACAAACTGCAAAAACCGTCTTGAACCCCCAACCGGAATATACCATCGCCATTTCCTCCATCGGTGATCTGGACGCGACGCTCTTGCAGCAGGTCAAAAGGGACATCAAGCAGGTATTTGGCTACCCCGTGGAATTTCACCTCCTTTTAAAGGATGTCAACTTTGCCCTGGACTCGGCGAGACACCAGTACCACTCCACAAAAATACTTGAGAAGCTGGACAGCCTCGCCCCTTCCCATGCTGTTAAAGTACTCGCCATAGTTCAAGTGGACCTCTTCATTCCTATTCTGACACATGTCTTTGGAGAGGCCCAGTTGGGCGGGAAGACCTGCGTCATCTCGACCCATCGTCTTCAGGAGGAAATTTCCCTTGTCGGCGGCTTTAAGACCTTTTGCAAACGTGTTTCAAAAGAAGCGGTACATGAACTGGGGCATACCTTCAATCTGCGGCACTGCAAGGAACGAAGCTGCATTATGCACTACTGCCGCACCTTGAGCGATGTGGATAGAAAAACCGACCAACTCTGCCGATACTGCACCGTCCTCCTCCAGGACGAACTCAAGAGGCTTCAAAATCACCCTGAGTCCCCACTCCAAAAGAAGCGATAAAGGGCGGATTCATTCCAGTATAGGAATCCTTGCGCTCGGGGCAAGCGAAGAGTTCAAGGGCATTGCCATTTGAACGACCTATTCTTCATTATACTCATAAGGTGTCAGCGCTTGTCCGCCTCCGGTGGATTCAGGTGTCAGGCCCTGTGGCAATGAGCTACTATCTTTTTGAAGGGTGGCATAACGTGCTGGAGGTTGGATTATAATTGATAGCCTAATCCGGGCATTCCGGCATGCACGGTGACCTCCCTGACACCTGACACCTGGAACCAGTTGGTGCAGAACTATTCTGTGAGTCATGCCCTCAGGGCTTAGATCAAAGCCGGGCCCTTTGACCCGGATATTTACATATCGTTAGGATTCTCAGTATCCTTATTAAAAGCCAGATATTTATAAGCCTCATTAAGCACTAAACTGGCTTTGGGAATGTCATCGGCATCAAGGCTGTTTGTGGATTTCCATTCTCCATCCGCGGTTTTGTATCGTTTTTGGAAAGAGGCCTTTTTAATTCTCATTTTTCTTCCGTCTTTTGTGGTTATAACATTTTCAAAGATTGCTACCTCGCATGCGCCACATTTAAATCTTTTTTCCGGCTGTGCCATCTGTTTTCGCCTCCTTTTTTTATAGGATAACATATACAATGTTTGTACCATAAGAAGGTGGGGCAGCAAAACATCAGGAATAGCCAAGGGTTGAGGGGATTTTTCATTGATTGACACTTTGAGGCACAGGCATTAAATGCACACAAAATTATGCAATAATGCACAAACCCAAAGGGTCAAGGCAAGAAGCGTGTTGTGTTACTGGGCAGTCAAGGAGTTGGACAGGAAGTTATTCAACAAAATCAACAACGTCCCCAATTCTCTAGTGTTGCCCTTTCATGTCATTTGGAATAACATAACATTTAATTTTAAGATTACGGTCTTTTCCAAATTTCAACCGAAAATATTTTATGCCCTAGGGAGGAATCTATCAGATGAGGCGAATCGGATTTGTATCAACACGAATAGCGGGTACAGATGGTGTATCCCTTGAAACCTATAAGTGGCATCAGGTTCTGGAGAATAACGGGTATGAATGCTATTTTTTTGCAGGGGAACTGGACACCCCTCCGGATCGGTCTTTTCTAGAACCAAAGGCACATTTTGATGAGCCGGAAATTAGAAATATCAGTGATGAATGTTTTGGCACTACTACTCGCGGCAGGCACATATCCCAACGGATTCACGAACTAAAAGACCTTCTCAAGTCAAGACTGTATGATTTTTGCGGTAGCTTTGATATTGATATCATTATCCCTGAAAATGCCCTGGCCATTCCCATGAACATCCCCTTGGGAATGGCGATTACGGAATTCATTGCAGAAACAGGTATGCCGGCTGTGGCCCACCACCATGACTTTAGCTGGGAACGAAAACGATTCCTGATAAACGCGGTCCAGGACTACTTACATTATGCCTTTCCTCCTCTACTCAAATCACTCCGCCATGTTGTGATTAACTCAGAGGCCTCCAGACAGTTGAGCTACCGGAAAGGCATTAGCAATGTCTTAGTTCCCAATGTCTTTGATTTTGCCAATCCTCCATCGAACTCACCCAACAGCACTACACTCCGGGATGAATTGGGATTCGGGAAAGATGATCTCTTTGTGCTTCAACCCACCAGGGTAGTGCCACGCAAATGGATCGAACGGGCTGTTGAACTGGTAAGCCTCCTGGGTCTGACTAATCCTCGAC
>JAFDIX010000209.1 GCA_019307805.1 Deltaproteobacteria bacterium
TGCGAAATCGATATTGCTTCAAAACCTATAATAGCGAATGTAACATCAGAGGCAATCGTAGACCCTAAGCACATAAGACAAGAACTCTACAAACAGATGTTCAATGTTGTTGACTGGCGGGGAACAATCGAAAGAATTATCAACAAAGGTGAGAATGTTTTTATAGAAGTCGGGCCTAAACGGGTCTTGAGCACTATGATCAAAGATATTGATCCAGCCATAACAAGACTTAATATGGAAGATATCGAGTCCCTGGGAAAAACCGTAAAGCAAATAGCAAAACCAAAGGCGTTTGATAATGCCACTCAAGCCACCGCTCCTGCCACATCTCCCACATCAGGAGAACCCAGAGACCATACTGGTGATGGGACGAAACCTTTGAAAAACGTTTCCCGCTAAAGCGGGATTCAAAATCAAGACGCATGTCCTACCCCAGTGGGATTAACCACAGGAACATATTGAATATTTTGAGTCCCGTCGAGTCGGGAGGCGATAGGGGCGTTTTTCAAAGGTATCGGGACAATAACCCTACTATAGTAAAAGGTTTAACTATTGGATATTTTGGGAATATCTTGTTTTTATCATGACAGCGCTTCCTGCCTGCTCCGGAATAGCAAAATCGTGGCAGCAGCACAGGAGGAGCGATTTTCAAGGAAAAAGCACGATCCGAGGTTTCCAAACAACGCCATAAAGTACTGTTTCAAAGAGGGGAGAATCTCAGTTCAAGACCTGGACTACGTTGTCTTCTACGACAAACCGATCCAGACATTTGAACGCCTCCTCATGAGTTACCTGACAGTAGCCCCTAAAGGCCTCCGATCCTGGTTAGAGGCCATGCCCCTATGGTTGGGGAAAAAACTGCATACCCATAAGGTCCTCCAACGGGAGATAGGCTACGAGGGGGATGTCTTATTCACGGAACACCACGAAGCCCATGTGGCATCCGCGTTTTATCCCTCTCCCTTTGAGGAGGCAGCCATTCTCACTGTGGACGGGGTGGGAGAATGGGCTACAGCAAGCTACGGGTTTGGCCAGGGAAATGAAATTACACTGCTCAAGGAGTTACATTTCCCCGATTCCTTGGGCCTGCTATACTCCGCCTTTACCTATTTTACAGGATTTAGAGTCAACTCCGGCGAATACAAGCTCATGGGGCTGGCCCCCTATGGCCAGCCACGTTATAAAAATCTCATCCTCTCAGAACTTATAGACGTAAAAGATGACGGCTCCCTCCGTTTGAACCTGACCTATTTTGATTTTCTGGGCGGCCTGCGTATGACCAACAGGCATTTTTCCAGACTCTTTGGCGGACCTCCGAGAAAACCCGAGACAGAAATTACACAAAGAGAAATGGACATTGCAGCGAGTATCCAGTCCGTTACTGAAGAGATCATACTCAAGATGGTGAACTGGGTTCACAAAGAAACAGGACAGAAGAGACTCTGCCTTGCTGGTGGCGTAGCGCTGAACTGTGTTGCAAACGGTCGTATATTGAGGGAAAGCGATTTCGAAGAAATCTGGATACAGCCTGCCGCAGGCGACGCCGGAGGGGCTTTAGGGGCCGCCCTGTCCGTCTGGCACCGCTATCTTGGAAACGAAAGGCCTGACCCGAAAGGCCACGACAGCCAGCAGGGATCATATCTTGGGCCTTCCTTTACCAATGAAGAGATCAAGACCTACCTTGAGAAAAATAAATACCCCTACCATGAACTTGATCCGGAAAAGAGGCCTCAGGCAATCGCCTCCCAAATAGCTGAAGGAAATATCGTCGGATATTTGGCAGGACGTATGGAGTTCGGGCCAAGGGCCTTAGGTGCCAGAAGTATCCTCGGTGATCCGAGACGTGGAGACACCCAGAAAGTGATGAACCTGAAGATAAAGTACCGGGAGTCATTCAGGCCCTTTGCTCCATCAGTGCTTGAGGAAAAGGTCGCAGCATACTTTGATACAGACGTACCGAGCCCTTACATGCTTCTGGTTGCCAATGTCAGAGAGGAAAGATGCCTGCCTCAGCCTTCACGGGATGAAATGCCTATGCTAAAACGTCTAATGGCGAAAAGAAGCGACATCCCTGCCGTTACGCACTTGGACTACTCCGCCCGTCTTCAAACAGTGTGTCAAGAGGACAACCGGGACTATCATGCGGTTATCTCGGAATTTGACAAACTGACCGGGTGTGCTGTATTAGTCAACACCAGTTTTAATGTCCGGGGCGAGCCGATCGTCTGTACGCCGGAAGACGCTTACCGATGTTTTATGCGGACAGAGATGGATGTCCTTGTCATGGAAAATTGTATCCTCTTTAAGGATAAACAACCCCCATGGAAAGAAGACGGGGAATGGAGGAGTAAACTTGAACTCGACTGATATCCGAGAGATACGAAAATTCGGGATTATTGCCTTCATTTTTTTCGGAATCCTGTGCACATTGGGGCTCTGGTTTAAAAAGCCCATCCCCACATATCTTTTTGGTTTCTTGTCCCTCCTGGGATTAGGATTTATTCTAAGCCCCTTGCGGCTGAGACCCCTATATTCCGGATGGATGAAGATCGCTCACTTAATAGGAAGAATCGTAACCACCCTGATGCTCACATTGGCCTATTACCTTGTAATCACCCCGTCGGCCCTGATCAAACGCGTTTTTGGCGGAAGGCCTCTCCCTCTCAAACCAGACAAGGAGGTTTCATCCTACTGGGTGGCCCGCACTGAACCGGCGCAACCGAAAGAGCGCTTTTTAAAACGATATTAGGAGATATACATGGCGAATCAATCTATTATTAAAGAATTCTGGGAGTTTTTGAGACTCAGGAAACGATATTGGCTACTCCCCATCCTGATTACGTTAGGACTCTTTGGTGCCCTGATTGTCTTTACCGAAAGCAGCTCGGTTGCTCCATTTATTTATGCCCTATTTTGATCTTTGGAAATAGCGTTTAAATCCGGGAATAGGAATGGCGTCTATCAACCGCAATTCATATATTCTTAAAACCCTCAAACGGTTACTCGACATCGGGATAGGGATTTATTCCATTATCCTCCTGATAGTCATAATCACAGGTGGATTTGAGATAACATTGCTGGGAGTCTCTATCAAGGCACATCATCTCTATACCCCCATCAAATTCCTCATTCCTTTGATTGCTCTCAGGCTGCTGATCACAATCAAGATAAAAAACCTTCTTTTGTTGTCAGTATCCATACTCTTCTCTCTTGTTGTTATGGAAATGGCCATACGACTCTGGAATCCGTCGATTGCAAAACCGGAAATGGCCCAACTTCACCAGGCCTCCCCCCTCTTTGGCTGGGATCTCATCCCGCGAACATTCGGAATCGGGTTCATGGGCGAGACTTACCATATTAACTCCTCAGGTTTCCGGGACACAGAATGTGAGATCGAGAAACAACCGGCAACGAGTAGAATTATGGTAATCGGTGATTCTTTCACCTTTGGAGCACGTGTAAATCAGGAAGATGCCTATCCCAAACAGCTTGAAGAGGCTCTGAATCATCTAAACATACGGTGTGAGGTTATCAATTGCGGTGTTATAGGCCACAATATGTGGCAGCATTACGAGATACTCAAAAGGAAAGTGCTCCCTTTCCATCCAGATCTAATTGTCCTGGGATTATTTGTGGATGACTTATCACGTTCCGTCTCTCCGCGCGAAAAAGCTAATGAATATCACGGGATAAATCCATTTGAAGATCGAAACCTGTTAGGAATACTTGAGCATTCTTCCCTTTGGAATTTTCTGAGAAACGCAAACGCCATTTATGAATATAAATACAGGTACAGGAGAGGGTACTCGTACATGAAAACCATTGATGAAAGAAAAAAAGAATGGGGGCCCTCAAATCCAACAAATACGAATTACAGGATCATGTCAGGAAAAGCGGAAAAGAAAAAGTACCTTGATTTCTCGGATGCGTTAAAAGAATTCGTAAAATTGGCTAATACCGAAGGGGCCAGAGTGCTGGTTGCAATGATACCTGACTCGGTGCAATTGAATGAACCGCATCTCCAAGCCGTCAACCTGTTTGTCCAACAAGCCTGCAAAAACTATGAGATCCCATTCTTAGACTTAACTCCCATTCTTGAATCAGAAAAAGATCACCGCTCCCTTTATCTATTCCCTTTTGATGCACACAATAGCCCAAAAGGACTGCGCCTGATTGGGCAAGCACTTGCCGATCAAATCATAAAACTCAATCTCTTATCTTCTTCCAGACCTCGTTAAGTGATTTCTCGCTGCAACGACCAAATACTGAATTTGGACCTTTGCATGGGATGAAATTCATATAGCTGCAATCTTCTCATACAGTGCGCCATAATCGGAAACCACCTTGTCCAGCGAATAGTGTTTGCGTACCCTTTCCCTTGCCTGAAGGCCGAGATGGTGAAGCTCAGCGCTGGACAAAGAAAGAAGCCCCAGCATCCCTTTGGCCAAGGCTGCTGGATTTTTCGGAGGGACCACCCTCCCCGTCTCGCCCACCACGTCCCGGGCTCCCCCCACGTCGGTGACGACGCAGGGAACGCAGCAGGCCATGGCTTCCCCGAGCACATTGGGGAAGCTCTCCCCGTAGGAGGACGACAACACAAAGAGATCCAGTCCTGCCATGATCCGGTGAATGTCATCCCGTGGCCCCAAAAGATGCACATTCAATCCCGGTTCTGCTTGATCCATGTATAATCCAAGCCGCCGGTTCCCCGGCACCATCCCTTTGCCGCAAAGAACAAAATGGGTACCCGCCTTTTTGCGGGCAACCATTCCTGCAGCAGCAAAAAAGGTTTCGTGATCCTTCATGGGGTCAAAACGGGCCACAAGGCCTATACAGGGGGCTTTTTCCGGGATTCCGAGTTCACGGCGAAACCCGATTCTGCGAGTCTTGTCGGGTCTGAAACGATCAAGATCAAACCCGTTTGGCAGGATGACGGAACGGTTGGGTCGATACCGCATCCTTCGGTGATAGGCCATGGAGGCGTGGGAGTTGGCCAGGATCGCCCTTGGGTAGCTGGACAGCGCTGCGCATCCTTTCACGACCCAGCCGGTGGTCCTCCGGTATTTAGACAGGTCCATGTAGCTGTTGCGGATGTTCCAGATCAAGATCCCTCGTCCGCTGATCTTCCATGCCAAGGTTCCCAGGAGATCTGCGTGATACAACCAGGTTTGAACAATATGGGGGCTCCAACTTCGAAGGATTCCAACGGCCTTGACCAGGGCCAGAGGATTGGGCAAACCCGGTTGCATACCCAAGGTGTCCACTCTAATCCCCTGGTCCTTCATTTCTTGGCCCACAGTTCCAGGACGGTCCAGACTGAGGACACGACTGTGGAAGTACTCCCGATCCAGAGTAGAGACCAGTTTTAAGAGCATCATTTCGGCGCCGCCCCTGTCCAGATCCGTAATGATGTGCATGATCTTGATCATCCTATTTCACCTTTTCCACACGGCCGTCCGCCACCCGGTAGAGCCGCTGGGCCTCTTTCGTCATCGCGGGCTGGTGGGATATAGCCACAATGGTGACCTTGCCGGTGAGGCTTCTGAGGGTCGCGCAGATCCCGGCTTCGGTTTGCGGGTCAAGGGCCGTGGTCACCTCGTCCAGCACCAGCAGTTTGGGGTTGCGCACAAGGGCCGTGGCAAGGGCGATTCGCTGGCGCTCACCCCCCGATAGACGGGCCCCTCGTTCACCAATGGGAGTGTCCATCCCTTTGGGCAAATGGGAGACGAATTCCCAGGCACCGGCGGCACGGATGGCCTCCTTCACCCGCGAACGGCTGATGGAGGTGTCTCCCAGCACCACGTTATTGTAGATGGTGTCATGGAAGAGAAACATTTCCTGGGG
>JAFDIX010000210.1 GCA_019307805.1 Deltaproteobacteria bacterium
TAGCGTTCGGGTTTCGGCAGTCAAAGGAAGAGGCGAAACAGCCCATAGTCAGGGAAATCGCCAAACCCAGTACCCCGAACCGACAGCCTGTAGTCAAGGAAATCACCGAGGGGTCGAAGGATTTACCGAGTCGTGGTGATTTGTCAAAGGTTGTCCTCAGCGTGAGCGGCATGTCCTGTTCCGGGTGTATTTCAACCATCAAAGGGAGCCTTGCAGGAATGCAGGGCGTAGAAGATGTGCTTGTAAATCTCAGCAGCAGCAAGGCAGAGGTTTATTTTGACAGCGGCGCCATGACGGATGTGACGCCCATTGCCTCGGCCATTACGGAGAGCGGATATCCGGCGAAAGTCATTAAAGTCATTTCACCCGAAGACATTAGAAAGGAAATGGATCTAGCCGCTGCCAAGTCTGCATATTATATCGCAACGGTGGGGGGCTGGGATATCGCCCGGGCCGACTTTGACAACGAACTGCGAGTTGCCAAAAAAAGATATTCCGGCACATATGGCGACGATCTTTTTAATAGTGCCCAGGGCAAGGCCCTGTTGGATAATTTGAAGGCACAGATCACTTCGCGATTGATCAATGAAGGCATTGTGATGCAGGAGATTACCAAGGCCGAGTTTAAAGCAGATCCGGCAAGAGTGGAAAAAGAGCTTGAGGGTCTGGTGCAGGAACATGGAAAAGACCTGGCCCGGTTCAGACAGTCCCTTGAGGACTCCGGGTATGACTATAATTACTTCAAGAAAAAACTGGAGATAAAGGTACTCATCAGTACCTATCTGGATGAGAAAATCCTGGTGGATGCATCAAACCAATTTGAGAGACAGGATTTACTTAACTCCTGGTTCAACAATGCCAAAGTGCTGGCGGAGGTAATCTATTATGACAAGGATCTTGAAGGCCTGATACAGGCCCAATCCGCTTCCAGTGGGTGCGGCGGCTCCCGCAGCTAATGTGCTGCCCAATTATAAAAAAGTTCGGCAGATTTAGTTAGGAGGGAAGAAATGGGAAGTGTTAGAAAAATAGCGAAACAGATATGTCGTATTGTGGCCTTTTCAATAATAGCTATCTCTTTAAATTCGTTAAATCTGTTTGCTGGTTCCGAACACGAATATACGTCAAAATACGTAGGGCAAGAAAAAAGACAAATAAAAAGTCTATCAGATGAGGATATTAAAGAATTAAAAGCAGGAGCAGGCTGGGGTTTGGCGAAAGCTGCTGAACTAAACGGCCTTCCTGGGCCCAAGCATATTTTGGAAATGAAAAAGGAAATCGAACTGACATCTGAACAAGAAAGAATGGTTGTCGCTTTGTACAATGATATGAATAAGGAGGCTATTGTCGCAGGCAATAAATTAATTGAGTATGAGAAGGTTTTGAACAACAGATTCGCTGAAAGAAAAATTAACGAGATAGTGTTAGATGAATTACTCACAAAAATATCAGAAACATACAAATCATTACGCTATACGCATTTATCCGCCCACTTGAAGACTCCTGGTATTCTGACAGAGGATCAGATAAAGAAATATAATAAATTGCGGGGCTACGCATCTGATGATCCATGTGCAAAAATACCTGCGGGTCATGATCCAGTAATGTGGCGCAAACATAATAATTGTGATTAGGTATCTGCCTGACAAGTCGCTGTAGCTGAGATGGCACGCTTGCATAACTGCCCTTGGTTGCTAAGGCCAGTGAGATCACTGCTTCGTGCAAGGGCGGGCGGCGGGTAAGCGCGCCACGCGCTAGGCTCTGGCCCGACCCGCAGCGCATTTTGTTTTCATAAGTTATGTTTTGGCTGGATCCGATTGGCATTTGAACCACATTGTGGTAATATCCCTTGTCTTTTTCAAAGAAGGGATATGTATGGACAGGGAGGAATTCTCGGATCTACGGAAAGGCCTGGGCAAGACCCAGAAGCAGATGGCCCAGCTCCTCGGGACCTCTCTCAAGGCCGTACAGAGCTTTGAACAGGGATGGAGAAAGGTTCCTGCCTATATTGAAAGGCAGATGCTTTTTCTCCTGGCCATGAAGGGCCATTCAAGCCGGGACTCTGCTCCCTGCTGGGTCCTTCAGAATTGCCCGGATGCATTGAGGCGGGAATGTCCTGCATGGGAACTGCAGATCGGTCATCTCTGCTGGTTTATCAACGGGACCATTTGCCGCGGGCAGGCCCAGGTCAACTGGTCCGAAAAGATGAAAATTTGCAGGCGGTGCAATGTGTTCCGTTCCCTGTTTCCAACCCTTCAGACATCCTGAGAAATGGGTACGTGCCCGGTGCTGTGTAGACGGAAAGAGCGAAACAAATGGATCAGAACCTGACAGAACAGATCGTCCGATTGAAACAGGAAAAAAAGGCCCTGATCATTGCCCACAATTACCAGAGGCCTGAAGTTCAGGATATCGCCGATTTCACCGGCGACTCCCTGGAGTTGAGCAGAAAGGCGGCGGCCACGGATGCCGAGGTCATTGTCTTCTGCGGTGTGCATTTCATGGCAGAGACCGCCAAGATCCTTTCACCGGAAAAAGCCGTGCTCCTGCCCGATGAGGAAGCGGGTTGCCCCATGGCCAACATGATCACGGCGGAGCAACTGGATGAAGAAAGGGCCAAGCACCCGGGAGTCCAGGTGGTCTGTTATGTGAACTCCAGTGCATCGGTCAAGGCAGGCTCCGACATCTGCTGTACCTCTGCAAACGCGGTCCAGGTCGTGGAGGCCATGGATGGGGACCGCCCCATCCTCTTTGTGCCGGACCAGTACCTGGGCCACTATGTCATGCGTAAAACAGGTCGGGAGCTTCTACTCTGGCCCGGTTACTGCCCCACACACATGAAGATTACCGTGAAGGACATTGATACCCGAAGGGCGCTTTTTCCCGATGCCAGGGTTCTCGTCCATCCCGAATGCCGGCCGGATGTGATTGATGCGGCTGATGAGGCCCTCAGCACCGGCGGGATCATTCGGTATGCCAGGGAGTACCAGGGAAAGACCCTGATTGTGGGCACGGAAACAGGGATCCTCCATCGCCTCAAAAAGGAAAACCCCGAGGTGAAATATGTGCCGGTGACGGATAAGAGCCTGTGCCCCAACATGAAAAAGATAGACCAGGGCAAGGTGCTCCTGTCGCTCCAGGAGATGGAACCCCGAATCGAGGTCCCGGAAAATATCCGGCAGGGTGCCCTGGCCGCCGTTGAGCGGATGTTACAGATATAAGGGGGTCTTTTTATTAGACACCCAGTTTTTTGAATTTCAAGACGAAGGCAATAAAGATGCCCGCCACAAAACCGACGGCAAGGTTGGAGGCGAGGGTGATGGCCAGCATGGTCAGCACGACAAAGAGATCCTTGCGTTCGTGTACATCCGTGATGGTCAGTGCAAGCTGGCTCCCTGCAAAGAGAAGCAAGACACCCAGAACAGACATGGGCAGGAGGTTGATCACAGTGAGAATGTGGCTCCCCAGCAGGACGGCCAGAACCACGAAAGACAGCCCAATGATCAGATTGGACCCGGCAGTCCGGGCCCCAAACCGGTAGTGGGCCGCCAACCCGCCCGCCCCATGACAGAGGGGCATGCCGCCAAAGACAAAGCTCAGCAAGTTGGCCAGGGCCATGCTGATACAGGCCCCTCGGTATGTGACTCTCCTGGACCTATCCCCAAAGTACTCCCTGGATAGATCGGAATAGGCAAAAACGGCATTCCCCAGGGTCATGGGGACCTGGGGGAGGACCAGTGCAAGGAGGGCGAAGGTAAAATCCAGCCTGGAGGGCATATCAAAAGGGAAAATGTCGGGTAGATTGAATTCAATACCCAACCTGTCAAAGCCTTCATGTCTCCCCAATACCAGTCCCAAAATAATCCCGCCCAAAACCAGTATCAGCCCTGCGGGCAGTCTTCGGTTGTCCAGGAGGAGCAGGGTCAGGATACCTCCGAAAACCCCGATGACAATACCAATGGGTATGGTTCCCAGGCTCTGAATAATGAGGTGGGGTTCTGCGGTTTCCTGGATGAGCTGGAACGTGGATGTTCCAGCCATGAATTTCACCCCCTGAGCGGCAAGAAGCATTCCGGTAGAGAGCTGCACGCCTCTTACAACAGGCCGGGGGATATATTTTCCCATGAGACTCACCAGGCCGGTCGATCCTATGATGAGGAGAACCACCGCCATGATGAGGCCTGAGGCGAAAATCTGGGGCGCACTCATTGCCGTTGCAATGGCATAGGCCCCTATGACCTTCATGGGCTGCACAGGCACCGTCACACCAAAATAGATTCCAGACAGGATGTAATAGACGCCTACAGTGAAAAAAAGGCCCATGGGATTGAGGCCGTTAACCAGGATCATGCCCAGGGCAAGGGGAAGGAGTGTGCCCAGGTCCCCCAGAGAACCTGCAAGCTCCATGCGGTTGAACCCAAATCTTTGGGTCGGTCCTGCACTTCCTTCCTCCCGATGCCTTGCGCCTTTTGCCATGTCTGTTTGGGCTCCGGTTTATCTTGATCAAAGGGTAAAACAGAACCAAGAATCTTTTATTTTACCGTCGAACACTCAAGGAACAGGCTGTAGGGACACACGTTTTTGCAATAGTCGTGGTCGATGCGCTGAAAAAGAAAGTCTATGGCCGCCCCCCTGTTCCTGATGAGATGATCGGCCTTCAAGTGGTTGATGAAACCCGTATTTTCAAACAGCTTTTGCACAGGTAGGTGCACCTCCATCATTGCCAGGGATATCGCTCTTTCTTCCAATTCATCATGCAACAGGCGCAACTCATCGATCCCCGTGATGTCAATAAATCCGACTGCCTTAAAATCAAGGAGTAAAAACAGGACCGGTGTGGTTTGCGCGTCCAGCCGTTTTAATATTTTTTCAACAGTATAATCGGCATTGGCAAAGTAGATTGCATTATCAGGACGCAATTGAAGGATTTGGGGGCAGCTGGGTTTGTTATTCAGATCGGCATTGACAAACATATTGAACTCCGGGTCCTTTGTAACCCTCACAATGCGTGGGTGCATGGTTTTCCACAAGAACAGCATCAGTGAAACCAACACGCCGATAAGTAGGGCGTAATCCGGTTTGGTGACCAGAGCAAGGACAAAGACCGAGATCGCCACAACCCCGTCATGGCGATTCATCTTCCAGAGTTTGAACAGTTCCTTGGGGTGAAACAGGAGCAACACCGCGCTGATGACCAGAGCAGCCAGCGCAGCGCGCGGAATATACCTGAAAAGCGGGGTGAAAAACAGCAGGGCCGATATAACAATGGCACTGGAAACCACACTGGAAATGCCTGTTTTTGCCCCGACAGCATAATTGATGGCGGTCCGGGAAAAAGATCCGCTCACCGGATACCCCTGAAAAAACGACCCAATGAGATTTGCAAGGCCCTGGCCGATGAATTCCTGGTTCACGTTGACCTTTTGCTTGGTTTCGTTGGAAATGGATTTTCCCACGGAGTATGTTTCAGCAAAGCTGACAAGGGCAATGACAGCGGTCGGCCCGATGAGAGAGCTGATGATTTCAAAATCAAGGAGGGGCAGATGGGGTTTGGGCAACCCACCGGGAATAGTGCCTACGACGACAACCCCGTGCTCCTGCAATTGAAACAGTATGACACAGACTGAAGTCAGGACCAGGGCTATCAGCCCAGCGGGATAATTGGGCCGATACTTCTTCATCCCGTATATGATGATGAATGCCGTAATGCCGATACCACAGGTCAAGATATCTACCTTGGGGAGGCCTTTCACAATCTCCACGAACATCTGAGAGATGTATTCATGCGTTGAGACCTTTATCCCGAGGAGGTGGGGAAGCTGGGTTGCCGTGATAATGAGGGC
>JAFDIX010000946.1 GCA_019307805.1 Deltaproteobacteria bacterium
TCTGAGCGCAGGGAGTGTCGTTCCCCAAAATGCGTGAAAGACACCTATGAGGCCCATGGCCAGGAATGTGGGACCGGTTATGACAGAACGACTCTTTATCATCATACAGGATGTCCGGAAGGGTGTGAAATGCCGGCAGGCTGGCTCCCTGAGGAGCGCGGAATGCGCCCCTCAGGTCCAGTGAAAGAAATGTGACTCTCCATTTAAAAACGATTTTAAAGCATGCTGCGCCGGCTCTCTCAGAGCATCACTCAATAATTTCATATCCCGCCTTTTCAAGGGACGGCGTGGTGTATAGAAACATCGCACAAGGCTCGTCAAAGGGGTTGTAGAACCAGTGCACAGTGCCCTTGGGGACCCACATGGTATCTCCGGCGACGATCTCCGTCTCTTCTGCGCCTTTCCCAACGCCTCCAAGACCCTTGCCATACAGAAGGTAGCAGATTTCTTCTGCATGGGGGTGGTAATGTTTCTTGTGAAAGGATGTTTTTGGAGCAAATTCACACCAACCAAAGGTAACAGACTCTGCATCTCCGAGGTCCTGGTCCACCAGGATGCGTCGGTCGGCATAGGTCTTTTTATCCTGCATGAGATCCTTGATGGGAGTGAACCTGGCATCATCAAGTTTCAGAATGTTTTTCATGGCAATCCTCCTTTATCTTCTATGCATTGGGGTGAACAATCACCTTGATGGCCCCGCCAATTCTTCCGGTAAATGTGTCGAAGGCCTCCTGAACGTCATCCATGGGAAATGAGTGGGTTGCGAGGGGTTTCAATGATACCTCTCCCCGTGCCAGCATGGAGACGCCCCGTCTGCAGTTGGCCCAGCCCTCACCCCGCACTGAATAGATATGGATGTTCTTCTGGCCCATGATGGAAAAATTGGCGGACACCGGCTCTTCCGGGTAGCCTAGCAGCAGGACCTTCCCCATCCTCTTGGACATTTCAATGGCCGTCTGAAGGCCCTTTTCCGCGCCTGAAGACTCGATCACGAGATCGGCACCAAGCCCGTTGGTCTCCTCCATGACGACCTCCATGGCATCTTCCTTCTTGACATTAACGACCCTGTCCGCCCCCATGGCCTTTCCCATCTCCAGTCTCTCATCCCTGGTACCGGTCAGGATTATCTTTCCCGCGCACAGGGCCCTGCCGGCGGCCACAGATACGAGACCCAGGGGTCCCGGTCCGATAATGACCACATTGTCTCCCACGATATACCCGCCCGTTGTCTGATAGCCGTAAAGCACGCAACCGAGGTTGGTGACAAGGGCCGCCTCCTTGAAATCCAGAGAATCGGGAATCTTGTGCACCGTGTTGATATGATTGGCCGTATACTGGGCAAAACCGCCATTGGTAGTGAAGCCGTTGGCCCGATGGCCCCTTTCCAGGTTGCCATAGTTGAGACAGGCCGTGTAATTGCCCAGCCGGCAATTCATACACCGGCCGCACCCGTAGCTCGCTTCAACCGCCACACGGTCCCCTACCTGAAACTCGTCTACCGTCTCACCCAATGCAGCCACCACTCCGGCATATTCATGCCCGATGATAAACTCGCCATAGGGGGGCTGCATGGCCCAGGGTTTATCAATGAGACTCACATCGCTGCTGCAAATGGCCGTGGCCTCCACCTTGATCAAGACATCTTCCGGTCCGGCAATAGGGGTGTCCACCTCACGGACCTCAAAATGATTTGGTCCCATGAGGATCACAGCTTTCATTTTCTTCGGTATATCCATAACATACTCCCCTTATACAATTTTTTACTTTATGTTTTTTTCAGCTCTAGCAGCCTGTGGAGAACCAACTCCATTGGAGGCTGATGGAAAATCCCCAGATGCAAGGCATCTGAAATCCCGAGGAATGAGGCGTACATAGAAGTACGCCGTAGTGACGAGGGATGAGGATAACACAGCAGATGGGGGTTTTCCGACAGCCTCCAGGCAGGCAGGATCATAGGCCGTGGTATATATCATGTCAAGATATTGGCTCTATCTGTAAATCCTGCAGAGGGTGCCCCGGGTGCGCACCGAGGCGCAGATCTCCTCCCTGGGCGGATCATCCGTGGTCACCACGTTAATATTTGACTCAAAACACCCATGTTCCGGCCCGGGTTTTT
>JAFDIX010000211.1 GCA_019307805.1 Deltaproteobacteria bacterium
CGTTCCCCTGTGCTCCCCGCAGTGGTCGTGAACGATAGCCAGGTTGACAGGTATGAAGGTGAACACCACCCCGCCCAGCAGGAGGAGAACGGGAAATCGGATCCAGTCTTCCCCATAGATGAACAAGAGCATGAGCAGGGATGAGGTGGGCAGGCTGAAAAACAGAACCGCCCGTCGCCCCACGCGGTCACTCAAGGTGCCGCCGAAGAGGGTACCCAGAATTCCCGACAGCTCCAGAACCGAGAGACTCGCCCCGCCGAGCCAGAGGCTCTTCCCCAGACCGACCATGAAGGTCGGCAGAAACGCCGTGAGACTGGCCACAAGAAAGGCCCGTGACAGGGTGATCCCGGTCAACGGGATGAGAACAGGGCGCAGACTGCGCCACGCCTCACTGAAACCCCCTAAGGAGCTCTGCGCCGATTTTGTGCTCGTCTCCTTCAGGTTTAAATAGAGAAGAAAGGAGCCCAGAATCCCCACGGACATGAGCGGATAGCATCCCTCAAACCCCAGAGCGGAAACAGCCCATACCGCCACGAGTGGACCGACGGTCCTTGCCATTTCCCCCCCGGTCATCCAGAAGCTCATGCCCTTGCCGAGACTCCCACCCGAGGACCGTGCAATCAAGATGGGCCCCAGGACGTGCAGAACGGACGCACTTGCCCCCCCCAGGAGCAACAAAACACACAGCACCTTATAGTTCCGGGCATTACCAAGCAGACTCATCGCTGCTGCCGTGAAGGCCGGCGCAGCGATGACCAAATACCGAAGGTTGACTCGGTCTGCAATCATCCCCACGACAGGGTTGGCCAATGAGGGGAGCCGGAAAAAGACCGTCAGAGAACCGGCAAGCACCATGGAAAGACCGAATTTGCCAATGAGAAGAGGCAGAAATGGGGCAATAAAGCTGGAGAAGACATCGTGGACGAAATGGCTGCCCGAAATGATCAGGACCTTGCCTGTCTTGAAATCCGTTTCACCCCTTTCCATAAAAACACCCTATCGACGGCCCGAAACAGGAATCGTACACCTCCCCGAATCCAACGCCCGCAAGGCGGGCCCTTCCCGGGGGGCCTATATGGTTGACGGCTTCGTAGAAAGTCCTAAAACCGTCATGCCGGACTCGATCCGGCATCCAGAAGTAATTAAATCAACTGGATTCCGGCTTTCGCCGGAATGACGTTTTCGCGAGATTCTCGACTTTTTGCGAGTTCATCAAGGTTGGTTGCTCAAAAAGATCCGGGCCTTGATTTTGTATATTGTATATTGTATAAAATTATTTTCCAGGATCGTCAATCAAAATGAGACCTGCCATCCTTTTGGCCTCATATTTTACTCAAACCGGGGAGGTCTGGGCCCTCCCCGCCGTTGACGGTCACGAGATTTTAATTTATAATTATTTGTTGCGGTGACCTCATCATTCAATGGATTTTCAAGTAACCGTTATCAGCGACCGGATGGAACGCCGGTGTCTGGTCCATCTGCCACAGGGCCTTGATGAAAGGAACGGCTTTCCCTTGCTCATGGCGCTCCATGGCCGCCTGGGTACCGGAGAGATCATGAGTCGCCAGACCCGGTTTAACGATGTGGCGGACCGGGAGGGCTGGGCGGTGGTCTACCCGGATGGAATTCGACGAAGCTGGGCAGACGGGCGTGGGTTTACCCTGGCCGACAAAAAGGGGATAGATGACGTCAAGTTTCTGGAGAGGCTTTTGGATGCCTTGAGGACGAAATGGGTTCCAAATGTTGATAAGGTATTTCTGGCAGGGTACTCAAACGGTGGTTTCATGGCCCAGCGTATGGCCGTTGAGCGATCGAACATGTTTGACGCGGTGGCCGTTGTATCGGCATCCATCCCCACGTCAGTGGCCGGACGCTTCACCCCCGTAAGACCCCTATCCATGCTCTTTATCCACGGTACCTCCGATCCTGTCATCTCCTACGAAGGGAGGGAGGATGATGAAAGCGGGGACTGGCTCTCCGTGGAGTACGCCGTGAAGATGTGGGTCGAACACAACGGTTGCCGCCCGCCCGCCCTGATCCGGAAAGACAGCCCGAAGGGTGGAGGAACCACAACATCCATCTTCTCATATGCATCATGCAGGAACGAAACACGGGTGAAGCTGTACCGGCTGGAATCCGGGGGGCACGTGTGGCCCGGCAGTCCGGTGCGGACGGAGATAGACAGTGGCCTGAACGATCATGACATTGACGCCAGCCAGGAGATCCGGCAATTTTTTCAAGATACCCGGGGGCTCCGCCCCAAAAGGAATTTATAAAGGAGAAGCCATTTGGAGATTCAAGGGGAGTACTACCGCAAATCCGGTTCCTGGGAGAACGAACTCCATCTGATACGGCCCGTTTCACGGCCCATCGATCACAAGGGCGAGCTACAGGATTTTGTCGCCATCCTTCGCCTGCTCTCCGACAATGTGTTCTCAGGCATTATCCTTTGCGACAGGGACTGTAAAATCCTATATATGAATAAATTTTATGCCGATCTCCTGGGGACGGACAGGGATGAGGCCACAGGAAAAAACGTGCAAGACTACTTTCCGGATTCAAGAATCCCCATCGTCCTCTCCACCGGGAATGTGGAGTTGGGGATGCGGTGCAGCCTTCAATCGGACATTGACTATCTCGTGAATCGGATCCCCGTAAAATGCGAAGAGGAGACGGTGGGTGTGGTGCTCCAGACGATTTTCAAGGATTACACCGAGATCAGCGAGCTCATGGCCAGGTTGAACCGACTGGAGAAGCGGGTGAGATACTACAAACAGGGCCTGGAAAGCATGCTCTCCACAACCTACACGTTTGATTCTATCATCGGGGAGAGCGGGCCCGTCCTGGAGGCCAAAAGGCTTGCCGAAAAGTATGCCAAAACGGATTCCCCCGTTCTCATTGTCGGATCCACAGGCACGGGAAAAGAGCTCTTTGCCCATGCCGTCCATGCAGTGAGTCGAAGGAGGAATAGGCCGTTCGTCTGCGTGAACTGTGCGGCCATCCCGAGGGATCTCCTTGAATCGGAGCTTTTCGGGTACGAAACAGGGGCTTTCACAGGTGCCCACAGAAAAGGTAAAGCCGGGAAGATCGAACTGGCTCACAGGGGCACCCTCTTCCTTGATGAGATCGGAGACATCCCCGTGAGCTCCCAGGCAAAACTCCTGAGGGTCCTTGAAACCGGGAGGATCGAAAAGATCGGCAGCCTGAAACAGGTCAAGGTGGACTTCAGGCTCGTGGCGGCGACCAATCGAAGTCTGAAGAGCATGATCAAGAGCCAAGATTTCAGGGAGGATCTCTTCTACCGCCTGAACACCATGACCCTGGAGGTACCCTCCCTCTCAGACAGGGCCGGGGACATCCCTCTCCTGATACGCCACTTCCTTCAGGCCATCGGCAAACCAAAGGTGGAGGTCACCGAGGGGGCCTTGAGGGTCTTGAGGAACTACGCCTGGCCCGGTAATGTGCGGGAGTTGAAAAATGTCGTCGAGCGGGCCGGAAGCCTTCTCGAAAAGGATCTGCTCGACGTAGAACAGATCCCTTCGGAAATCCGGAGTCTTGGATTGAACCGTCGGCACAAATCGGAATTACCCGCGAAACCGTTGTCCGAGATGCTGGCATCCCACGAGAAGGCGATCATCCACGAGGCCATCCGGACCATGAGCGGAAACATGTCCAGGACTGCAAAATTGCTGGGGATATCACGATCAACCCTCTATGAAAAGTGCAAGGCATTGGGCCTTTCGGATACTGTCACCAAATAGGTTCCGGACTCCGGTGAACCCTGAACTCACGTAGGTTCCCGGTTCAACGTTCCCGGTTCAAAGTTGAAGGAACTTAAAAGACTAACGTCCAACATCGAACGTTCAACTTCCAACGTCGAATGTGGATGAGGCTCCCGGCCATCGTAGCCGTAGGCTACTATCGCGGAGTCGGTTCGCTCTTTGATTCTAAGGTTCCTTTTTTAAAGGTTGAGCTTTTCCCCGCTTTTCGTTCGACGTTGAATGTTGGATGTTGAGCGTTGGATGTTCAGTTGTTTTCATTCCCATCACGCCATCATTTCTTCAACTCAGAACCCTGAACCCGTGAACGGTTACCTTCAGTGAAGCTCTCCGCTCATCGAAAACTGTACTGATTTTCGGACATGTTCGAAATTCCGGACGCATTTTTTCGTGTCTTTTTTTATTTTATGCGGACACGACGAAGCTCTTCTCTATCCTTACAATGCTTATATGACCCAAAATATCAATAAGATACAAAGATCAACCATAGGATTCAGTTTGTCTGGAAAAGAGACCCGGGACATTGGCATTGGGCTTGCAGAAATCTTCATATATAGATAAAATTCTCAGTATGATCACACACGAGGAGGAAGCCTAAAGAATGGAAGCGAGACGTCTTCAGAGAAGAGAATTCAAGGTGCCCAGAAACGAATTTATCGTTCCCCGGTGCACCACGGCCTGTCCTGCCGGTGTCGATGTTCCCCGTTATATCCGGGCGGTCAGGGATAAACGCTATGACGAGGCCGTGTCGATACTAAGAGAGAAGCTGCCGCTGCCCACGGTCTGTGCCGATGCATGCTTCGCCCCTTGTGAGGATATGTGTGCCTACAGGCAGCTTGGAGAGCCCATAGCCATTCGCGCCATCAAACGTGCGGCCATGGACAAGGGAGGTGATGCCTGGAAAAGGAACAAACAGATGGCGTCCAAGACAGGCAAAAGCGTCGCCGTTGTGGGAGCCGGGCCCGCGGGTCTTACGACAGCCTATTATCTTGCGAGCAAAGGGCACGACGTCACCATCTTTGATTCCTTTCAAGCGCCCGGAGGGACCATGCGTTACGGCATCCCTGATTACAGGTTGCCCCGGGAGAGGCTGGACAAGGACATCCGTGAGATCCTGGCCCTGGGTGTCGAGTTCAAGGGAAACACGACTATTGGCAAGGATCTGAGCCTGGTCCGGCTCAAGGAGGATTACGATGCCGTTTTCATCGCTGCAGGAACCTCCGCGAACATCAAGATTCCCCTGGAGGGCAGTGAGAAGGAAGGTGTGCTCTGGGGCTTGGATTTCCTGAATGATGTGGCCCTCGAAAAAGAGGTTGAGGTCGGAGAGAATGTTGTGGTCATCGGGGGCGGCAATGTGGCCATTGACGTGGCCCTGACGAGCAGGCGACTGGGAGCCAAGAACGTTCAGCTCTTCTGTCTGGAAAAGCGGGAGGAGATGCCCGCCCACGAGTGGGAAATCGATCGGGCCGAAGAGGAGGGAATATTCATCAACAACTCATGGGCCCCCAAAAAGGTCATGGGAAATGAGAGGGTGACGGGGCTGGGACTCATCCGATGTACCTCTGTTTTTGACAGCGCCTGCAATTTCAACCCCGCCTATGAGGAAGAGATCTCACACAAGCTGGATGCGGATCAGGTCATCCTGGCTGTGGGTCAGGCCACGGACCTGAATTTCCTTGATAAGGGGTCGCCCATTGCCACGGGCAGGGGCCTGGTTCAGGTGGATCAGGAGGGTCTCACCACAAACGAGAAAGGCATCTTCGCCGGGGGCGATGTCGTAAACGGCCCGGATTCCATCATAGGCGCCATTGCCCACGGCAGGAAGGCTGCCGCCGCCATGGATCGGTATCTGGGAGGGGATGGAAACATCGAGGAATCTCTGGCTGCTCCCGAGGAAGAGGTCTTCCTGGAGGAGTTTGTACCCGATGTCAAGCCGAGGAACGAGATGAGGCTTCTGAAACCGTGGCAAAGGGCTTCGGGATTCGAACAGGTCGAGAGGGGACTGACGGACGAACAGATCACAGCCGAGGCGTCG
>JAFDIX010000212.1 GCA_019307805.1 Deltaproteobacteria bacterium
TTTTTCATGTTTGTCTTTGAGAGACGTGCCCATGGCTGAGATAGAACTGAGCATAGCGCATTGAAAACAATAAAATTCCCCGGCCTGGGCTTCTTCCGCGCAATCGTTGCAAATGGGTATGCCGCAACCCGCACAAAATTGTTTTGCCTCACGATTCGGATGGTGTTTACAGCGCATTCTGATCCCCCTACCAGCAGTCAAAACATTCTGGATTCAACGGTATCAACTTAGAATAATTGAAAAAGCAGGAAATAGTCAAGAAATAACTGTAATGGGAGCGGCTGGAGAAACCTACCCGGCAGGCTTGAGATCTTGACGACAGTACGGACACACAATCCATTCCGGCTGAACGATTCTGCCGCAGGAATCACATGTGGGAACCAAGGGCTTTTTACAGTAGGGACAATCCTTGAAGTCCAGACTGACCACTTTGGTGCAATGGGGACAGACACTTGTCAGTTCTTCCTTCTGCTGTACTGCCTTTAAAACCTCATCCAGGGTGGTGATGCCCTGCTCAATCCTGTTCATGCCGCTGATTCCCAGGGTGGTCATGCCGGTGGCCATGGCCGCTTCCCTGAGCTTATCGTCAGGGGCACTTGCCTGTACCAGTTCCCGTATCTGACGACCCATAATCATGACCTCTTCAATAACCGTGCGCCCCTTGTAACCGGCATTCCCACAGGTGGAGCAGCCCGTACCGTGGTAGAACTTGAAAGGCAGTTCCCTTTTATCAAGCCCCATTCGGCTCAGGAGATCGGTTTCGGGCACATATTCCTCCTTGCAGTCAGGGCATATTCTTCTCACCAGGCGCTGGGCAACAATCCCGATGACGGATGAGGCGATCATGTAGGGCGGCATGCCGATATCCATAAGGCGCGTAACGGCCGCAGGGGCATCGTTGGTGTGGAGGGTGGAGAGGACCAAATGGCCTGTCAGGGAGGACTGGAGGGCTATTTCCGCCGTTTCCTCGTCCCTGATCTCCCCCACCATAATGACATTGGGGTCCTGTCGCAAAATGGACCTGAGCACATAGGGGAAGGTCAGACCCACTTTTTCATGAATCTGGACCTGGTTGATACCCCCCAGCTCATATTCCACGGGGTCTTCAACCGTTACGATATTGACCTCATCGGACATAACCTGCTTGAGACAGGCATAGAGGGTGGATGTCTTACCGCTCCCTGTAGGTCCGGTAATCAGAATCATGCCCTGGGGCTGGCTGATAAAATTGTTAATGGCCTCCAAACTCTTGGGGCTGAATCCGAGGTCCGCCACAGTGAGGAACGATTCCTCCTTGTTCAAAATTCGAATGACCGCTTTCTCCCCGTAATAGGTGGGGAGGGTGGACACACGCAGGTCAACTGACACGTTCTTTGCCCGCACCCTGATCCTGCCGTCCTGGGGGAGTCTCTTTTCCGCGATGTCCATTCCGCCCAACACCTTGATACGGGAAATGATAATGGGCTGTGTCCATTTGGGGAGTTTAATGGAGTCCTGCAGGATCCCGTCCACACGGTTACGAACCCTGACCTGATTTTCCTGGGCTTCAATGTGGACGTCACTGGCCCCTTTTTTTATGGCATTCCGAATGATGAGGTCCACCATTTTCACAAAGGGGGAGTCCTTCATATCCTGAATGTTGTCTACCTCTTCTTCTTCATTGACGTCCTCCTCCGGCAGGAACTCCATGAGTTCCTCGCCGCCGAATTCATCGGATATCTCGCCGATGGTCTTTTCCGGGTGAAAGTGCTTTTGAAGAACCGCCATGATATGGGTTGTCGTGGAAATGGCAGGCTGGATGTTATAACCGGTAATGAACTGAAGGTCCTTCATCATGTTCAGATCCAGGGGATCTGCCATGGCGACGTCAAGGATATTGTTAAGGCCATTTCCTCCTCGGATATGAGTTCCATGTCAATCAGCATCTCGCCCAGGCGCTTTCCCGACTCTTTTTGTGCCTCCAGAGCCTCTACCAGCTTATCCTGGGCCAGAAGACCGGTTTCAACCAACAACTCACCCAGCTTGCGCCTGGTAAAGGGTTCTTTTTTGGACGGCGCACCTTTTGTCGGTTTTTTGTGAGATCGGTTCTTTGCCATGGCCTCTTATTTCCGGGTCCTTTTTTCTGTTCCCTCTTCCTGAAGATCGGTATTACAAAACCCGACCAATGTGTAAAGCTTAATATCCTTAGCCAATATTTTCAAGTTTAATCAGTTTGGGCAATTGGATTTTTTTTGACAACGGTTCATTGATCTAATATATTTAGAAAAACTAAAATTAGAAGAACCAAAAAATAATAGTTTTTAAACAGTTACACAAATTCCCGCCCAGCCCGGGGGAGGGGTTGAGGCAGGGCAGAGTCCTTTGGTCGTCGTGTAAAGGCAGGGATGGAAAAAACATTCTTCAACAAAATTGATATGCTCGGCGGAGCCCTCGTGGCCATCGTCTACATCTTTTTTTCTTTCAATAATTTCGGTTTTTTCGAATCTATTGAAAGATTTGCCTACGGCGTCCAGATGCGCCTCGATCTCCCCCAATCCATGGGCCAAAACAAGATAGCCATTGTGAACATCGATGATAAGAGTCTGCAGCACCTGGGCCCATGGCCCTGGCCTCGACACCTCATCGCAGAGATGGTCCAGATATTAAAAAACAACGGTGCAAAGTTGGTCGGCCTTGACCTCCTCTTTAGCGAAAAGGAGAACAACCAGGGTCTTCAGGAGATCAAGCGACTGCATGCCGAAATACAGGCCCGGGACGGTGAGACCAAGAAAGACCAATGGCTCCTGGGCACCATCAAGGACATAGAGAAACGGCTGGACAATGACAAGATCCTTGCGCAAACGGTGCGTGCATGCGGAAACGTGATTCTGCCCGTCATGGGAGAAATCGGCCAGTATGAAACAGAACTCCTTTTGGCCGAAGACTCCATTTTAAAGGATAATTCCCTGAGACTTCCCGGGGGAAAAGACCAGTACCTGAATGTCAACGAGCTTGTCACCCCCTTCGCCGAACTCATGGAAAGCGGCATGGGTATGGGGCATCAAAATCTGCCACCCGGCAAAAGCCTGGAAGGGCGGGTCCATCTTCTTTTGATCAACTACCGGGGCCATATTCTCCCTTCGGTGCCTCTGCGTCTTGCCCTTGGTTATCTGGGCATGAAACCGGGACAAGTGACCGCCCAGGGAGAAGGAATTCTACTGAAAAACGTACTGATTCCCACCCAAAAGGGGGAGATGTTCATCAAGTTCAAAGGGGGAAGGAGATCTTTTCCCTATTACTCATTTGTGGATATCCTCAACGTCAGGAAGGTTCCTGCGGTATTCAATGAAAAGATTGTCCTCATCGGGTATACGGCCAAGGGGACCAATGCCGTCAATACGCCGGTAGACCCCCAGATGCCCCATGTGGAACTAACGGCCAATGTCATTGAAGATATCCTGCTGGGGCGCTTTCTCAAACGCCCGGGTGCCATAATTTATATCGAGGCCGTGTTTATTTTCCTTTTGTCTCTCGCGGGGTCTGCATTTCTCCCCCGTTTCAGCGTCCTGAACCGCGCCGGGGTAGTACTGGTCTTCCTTTTCCTCGTCTTCATCTCAGGAGCCGCCATTTTCATCATGATGGGGACGTGGTTCAAAACCACGTATCTTGTTCTCTCTTTGGTGACGGTATTTGCAGTCGCTTCTATCAAGGACTTCATCATCAGGGAGAGGACCCTTGGCAGGACCACTAGGGAAAGCATAGAGACAAATCGGATGCTGGGATTGAGCCTCCAGAGCCAGGGTCTCTATGACCTTGCCTTTGAAAAATTCAGGAAGTGTCCCCTTGACGATGCCATGAAGGATGTCATCTATAACCTGGCACTCGATTACGAGCGAAAGAGAATGATCAACAAGGCCGTTTCCGTGTACGAGTACATCCTCGGAGCAGATGCCGATTTCAGGGATCTCCAGGCCCGCGTACCAAAACTCAGAAAGATCATAAATCCCTTGAGCCTTGCCAGACGCAGTGACGGAAAGAAAGAAGACAAGATTATCGTGTCCGATAGTATGGGTGTCAAGCCCACTGTGGGGCGTTATGAGATCCTCAGTGAGCTGGGCCAGGGCGCCATGGGCGTCGTTTACAAGGCAAGAGATCCCAAGATCAACCGCATGCTGGCCATCAAGACCATTCGCTTCTCCGACGAGTTTGAAGAGGGCAAGCTCCAGGAGGTAAAGGAGCGTTTCCTGAGGGAAGCCGAGATTGCAGGGCAGTTATCCCACCCCGGCATTGTTGCCATCTGGGACGTGGGAGAGGACTTTGATCTCACCTACATTGCCATGGAGTTCCTGGAAGGGGATGACCTGCACCGGTTCTCCAAAAAAGGATCACTCCTGCCCCTGCGAAAGGTGCTTCACATCATAGGAGAAACCGCCAGCGCCCTGGGTTACGCCCACGAACGGGGAGTGATTCATCGGGATGTGAAGCCTGCCAATATTATGCTGCTCAAGGACGGAAAGGTGAAGATGACCGATTACGGCATTGCCAAGGCCGTCTCCTCATCCCAGACCAAGAGCGGAATCATTCTTGGGACCCCCAACTACATGTCTCCGGAACAGATCAATGGCCTTGAGATCGATGGCCGGGCTGATATCTTCTCCCTGGGTGTGGTTTTCTTCGAGTTGCTCACCGGCCAGCTCCCCTTCCACGGCAAGACCCTCACCAATCTCTTTTACCAGATCACCCAGGGTAAACACCCCTCTCCCCGGCAGATCAATCCCAAGGTCCCCAAACCCTGTGAGCAAATCATTAATAAGGCCCTGGCCAAGGACCCTGACCAGAGATTCCAGAAGGCAGATGATTTTGCGAGATATGTAAAGGCCATGATAGCCAAGATAGACGAGGTGAGGGCAAGGGCAAAAAAGGCGGATCTGTGATCGCTGTTTTTATATAGAAAACCCAAAAAAAAGGGGTTGGGTCCAGGATGACCCAACCCCTTTTTTTCCAAGCTTGAATAAATCAATTAGGCACTAATTTTTCTCCAGGCTGAACTTAAGAGAAGCGAGTGTGTTTTTCATGAGCATGGTGATGGTCATGGGACCCACACCTCCGGGGACCGGTGTGATGTACCCGGCGATCTCTTTAGCGGCATCAAAATCCACATCTCCCTTGAGAATCGCAATCTTCTTTCCGGTCTTTTCGCTGATCTTTTCCCCGACCCGATTGACACCCACATCAATGACACAGGCTCCGGGCTTGATCCATTCGGGCTTTACCAGGTCGGGTACGCCCGCAGCGACCACCAGGATATCTGCCCGCTTGCAATGTCCGGCAAGATCCTTGGTCCGGGTGTGGACAACGGTCACCGTTGCATTGGCACCGGGACCCTTCTGCAGGAGCATGTTTGCAATGGGTTTCCCAACGATATTGGAACGCCCGACCACTACCACCTCTGCGCCTTCGGTTTGCACACCGGCGCGCACGATCATCTCCTGGATCCCGGCGGGGGTGCATGGGAGGAATTTCACCTCTGAACCGCCAATCATGAGCCGACCCACATTCACGGGATGAAAACCGTCCACATCCTTGTCAGGATCAATGGCATTCAATATCCTTTTCTCATTCACGTGTTTTGGGAGAGGCAGCTGCACCAGGATTCCATGGATGGTGTCATCTCCATTGTACTTATCGATGAGGGCCAGCAGATCCTCTTCGGCAAGATCATCAGGCTGGTTGTCCTGAATCTCTTTGAATCCGAGTTCCTTGGCCGTTTTGATCTTTGCCGTCACGTAGGAAATGGATGCAGGATTCTCTCCCACCAGGATGGTCACCAGACCAGGCACCTTTCCGTGCTCGTCTTTTATCTTCTTGACATCCTCTGCAATCTCCTTGAGAATTTCTTCCCGTATTTCAGTTCCCTTAACCAGTTTTGCGGTCATTTTATTATCTCCTTTCAAAAAAATGGTGATTGGCCCTTTTGATATTACCTCCCGGGCTGATGATCAAATGGAATGTGGGCATTCCCACAAAGATACTCTAATGTTTTACTTGGGACAAGATTCCGGCCACAAAGGTCAAAAACGATGAATCTGGATAACACAATTGCAGGGCAATATCAATTTTTTTGCATCTCAGGAAGGGGGTCTCGCCGTGAAGATCATTACCACCCATAAAAACACGGACTTTGATGGGGTGGCGTCTGTTTTCGCCGCCTCGCTGCTCCACCCGGAAGCCCAGCCCGTACTTCCCAGAAGCCTCAATCCCAACGTCCAGGCCTTTCTATCCATCCACAAGGACCATTTCTCTTTTAAACATCCCAAAGATATTGCCCTTGATGACATTGGAGAGCTCGTTGTTGTTGATGCCAACAGCTGGTCCCGACTCGATGACCTGTCATCTCTTGCGGAGAAGACCTCCTTGATCATCCATCTCTGGGACCATCACATGGAGCCCGGTGATATAGAAGCAGACTGGTCTTGCTCTCGACCTGTCGGCGCTACCACCACGTTGATCGTGGGACAACTGCAGGAAGAAAAACCGGGGCTCTCTCCCATCCAGGCGACCCTTTTTCTTGCGGGTATTTATGAGGATACGGGAAACCTGACTTTTCCCGGAACGGTTCCCGAGGACGCAAGTGCAGTGGCTTTCCTCCTGGGTCAACAGGCTGACCTCAACATCATCAGGAGTTTTCTCCGCCCCGTCTATGGCCCTAAGCAGAAGGACATTCTCTTTGAAATGCTGAAAAATCCAACGAGGGTCAAGGTAAATGGATACAAAGTGAGTTTCAGTGCCCTGGATATTCAGGGGCATACACCGGGGCTCGCGGTGGTGGTCGCAATGTACCAGGATATCATGAATGTGGACGCCTCTTTTGCTGTCTTCAGGGATCCAAAAACAAATCGCGCCATGGTCATCGGCAGGAGTTCTGTGGACGGGCTCGATATCGGCGCCATTATGCGCAGCCTGGGAGGCGGGGGACATCCAAACGCGGGATCCGCCATAGTAAAGGGCCGGCATCCCGATGCCCTGCATGAACAGATCATGATGTTCATCAAAGGACACAAACAGGCTGCAGTGCAAATCAGCGACCTGATGTCCTTTCCCGTTTCTTACGTTCCCTCCACAGCCACCATGAAACAGGTCGCCCTTGTACTGAGACAAAAGGGCTGCACAGGTCTGCCGGTCCTGGACGGGGACACTCTCATGGGCATCATTTCCCGCAGGGATTTCAAGAAAATGAGAAAACCGGATCAGTTGGAATTACCGGTCAAGGCATTCATGTCAGACAGGATTATCACCGTTGCGCCGGAGAGCAGTGTCGTTCAGGCAGCCAAATTGATGGTCAAGCATGACATCGGTCGTCTGCCTGTTATGAAGGACGGCGCCCTTATTGGAATCGTCACCCGGTCGGACGCCATGAGATACTATTACGATCTCCTTCCTCCGGATTAACGTTTTTTCGAAACAAGACTGCCAATTTGAATAGATGAGTTAAAGAAGTTCCGTGTCGGATTGCAGGGATCTGGGTTTGTGAGTGTTCAGTGTTCAGGGGTTCAGAGTTCAGGAATGAAAGAGGCTTTATGGCGGCTCTTGGGGTAGGTTTACGAGCGTGTTTGACCACGCGTTGGCTCTTAAGGCGGCCAGGTTGAGCGAGTTTCTCCAGTAGGGGGTAGTCCATTTCCACGTTGAGGTTCTCGGCTTGAGCATCGGCAAAGCGATCATTGACTGCCTGCAACTTGCTGGCCACTTCAGGCATGTATTGCAGGCTCTTCTTCTGACGGGAAGATCGCAGGAGCGTTCGAAGATTGAATGGATGGGATGGTTACGCTTGAACACGATGTTTTGAGCATACTCCACCTGTTTTATCGTCCGAAAGAAGTAGACGATGTTTTCGGGCCGGGACAACGCCGAGAGATATCCGCGTATCACGATGCGGTCAAAGCATTGAAGTATGCGACCTGAGCCATGAATGGCCGCGGGAGGAACGATACGAACTCGGTTCACAGGTGCGCCGGGCCTCGAACAGTCCCCCTGCACAGTTGGCCGAGAAGCACTACGACCGGCATATC
>JAFDIX010000213.1 GCA_019307805.1 Deltaproteobacteria bacterium
CGGTAAAGGTCCAGGGAGAGGAGGCCACAGGGGAGATCGTAAAGGCACTGGAAATCGTCAATGGTTCGCTGGATGTGGATGTCATTGTCCTGACCAGGGGAGGGGGTTCCCTGGAAGACCTCTGGGCCTTCAATCGGGAAGAACTGGCCTATGCTATTCGGGCCTCGGAAATCCCGGTAGTCTCTGCAGTGGGCCATGAAATCGACACCACCATCTCTGATCTTGCGGCAGATCTGAGGGCGCCCACTCCCTCTGCTGCGGCCGAACTCCTGGTGGCTGAAAAAGAGACCCTGAGGGAACGATTGGGGGAACACCAGGCGCGCTTGATATCCGTTTTTAAACACCAGTTGGAGCTTGCGCAAGGCCGTCTGGCCCTCCTTTCCCGGCAGATTCGCGATCCCCGCAGAAGACTGGCGGATATATGGATGCGTCTTGATGAACTGAACCAGCGAATGATGCGGGGAATGGACTTTATGGCAAAAGGGAGAAAAAGGGGACTTGCATCAGAGGTCCGGGCCCTCCTCATCCATTCCCCTGTTCACAGGCTGGCCTCTTTGAAACAGCAGAGGGACTTCCACCTTCGGGCGCTTACCCTTGCGACGGCAGGCCGGCTCAAGGAACATCGCATGCAGGTATCCCTCATGAAGGAAAGGCTCAAGGATCTGAGCCCCTTCTCCATACTCAACAGGGGGTACAGCATTACCAGGAAACTTCCCGAAAAAACGGTACTCAGGGATGTTTCCGGAGTCCGGGAAGGGGACCGGGTCACTGTTTCCCTGGCAGAGGGGGAAATGGAATGCGGAGTGGAAAAAATTGTTCCCGCATAGACCAAAAAATGCATGGATTGGCATCAGGCAGACATCCCTCTTGAAAATGATCAAAAGGGTTATGGTGCCCGGCATCATCATGGGAATGGTTCTGGGGCTTCTGTCCAATGGGGTATTGGCCGTGTCTCCTCCTGATGTCACACTCTCTTCCGAAACCATTGGACAGGGAGACCTCTGCCTGATTCTGGTGAGTGTGGAAAAGGGGGAAGTCCCCCATGTCACATGGCGAAAGCGGAAAATCCATCTGGTCCCCGACGGACAGAAAACCCTGTGGTACGGATTTCTGAGTGCGGATCTCAAGGCAAAAAAAGGGGATTTCAAGGTAGTAGTGAGGGTGCGTCCCCAGGGCACTGAAGAGCAGTTCAGCCTGGGGGTCTCAGAGAAGTCCTATGGGGTGCGGCGGCTCACGCTCCCCAAGAAGATGGTTGATCTGGACAAGAAGACGCTGGCGCGGGCCAGGAGAGAATCCCGGGCCATGAAGGCACTTTGGAGTGCTGCACCAGCGGCCCCCCTGTGGCGGGGTGCCTTTCTCAAACCCGTGCCCGGAGATGTGGCAGGTCCCTTTGGCAGGGCCAGCATTATCAATGATCAGCCCAGGTCCCCCCATTCAGGGGTCGATCTCAGGGGAAAGAAGGGGACGCCCGTAGCAGCGACAAATCATGGAAAGGTGGTCCTGATCGGCGACCATTTTTTCACCGGTCTCACGGTGGTGATTGACCATGGGGGAGGCATTCAAAGCATGTATTTTCATCTGGACAAGATCCTGGTGAAAAAGGGGGACATGGTGGACAAGGGGCAGGTGATCGGCAACGTGGGATCGACAGGCCGCTCCACAGGGCCCCATCTCCACTGGGGCATCAGGGTGAACGGTGATCGGGTGGATCCGATACGTTTGACCGAGATCAGTAGGGGAGTGGAGGAGAGATAGAATTTTTTCTTTTTGATGATACCCTGGAACCCAATACCGGATCCCGGGGCCGGGGACCCGGGAAAATGTTGAACTGCAGTATAGGGGAGACGCGGCAGGGGGATTGGAGGCACTATGGCAGAGAAGAGCTTTGAGGGGGCAATGCAAAGGCTGGAGGAGATCACCCAGAATCTGGAGAACGGTGATTTGTCTCTGGAGGACTCCATCGATGTCTTTGAAGAAGGAATGAAGCTGGCGAAATTCTGTTCCAAGAAACTGGAAGAGGCGGAAAAAAAGGTCACCAAGCTCGTCAAGGAAGGGGAGGGGAAATTCTCCCAGCAGCCCTTTGACATGGAAGAAGAGGAGTAAATCCGGAATTGGGGTTATTAAGGAGAGCATTCAATCGTTTGCGTTTCAATAGGCTTTTCGAAAAAATCCCCCTCAATCCCCCTTTAGAAAGGGGGAGGACCAATCGTACTTAGGCTATCTTACCCCCCTCAATTCCCTTAGAAAAGGGGGAGGACCGATCGTGCTTAGGCTATCTTATCCCCTCAATCCCCTTAGAAAAGGGGGACTATAAAGACTTCCCCCCTTTTCTAAAGGGGGGCCAGGGGGGATTTTAGATTGCAAACAATATTATGTTCCGCATAGTAAAATATATTCGTTATGGATCTGAAGAAATACCTTCAAGAAAAAAGAGCCGTCGTTGATGAAGCCCTGGAGGCCTTTCTCCCGGAGGCCGAGAGCCCGGCCGTCGATGTCATAAAGGCCATGCGCTACAGCCTGTTTGCCGGGGGCAAGCGGCTCCGGCCGATTCTCTGCATGGCAGGGGCGGATACCGCGGGTGGAGAGGAAAGGGCTGTTCTCCCGGTCGCCTGTGCCCTTGAACTCATCCACACCTACTCCCTGATCCATGATGATCTTCCGGTGATGGATGATGATGACCTCAGGAGGGGGAAGCCTACCAGTCACAAGGTTTTTGGCGAGGCAGTCGCCCTCCTGGCGGGAGACGGGCTTCTGACAGAGGCCTTTCGTCTCATGAGTGCAACAGAACCTGTGGGAAGGGTGACACCCCAGGCCATTATCAGGGTCATGGGGCTCATTGGTGATGCAGCGGGATACCGGGGCATGGTAGGCGGGCAGGTCGTGGATATCCAGTCCGAGGGGACCCGGGTGTCCCCGGAGCTCGTGAGATTCATCCATACCCGTAAAACAGGGGCCCTGATTACCGCATCCGTCACCTCGGGGGCCATCCTCGGTGGAGGAGACCCCGACCAGGTCGCCGCCATCACGGCCTACGGGGAAGGCATCGGACTCGCTTTTCAAATTTCCGATGATATACTTGACATTGAGGGAGATAGTGCGACCATGGGAAAGGGCGTCGGGGGAGATACCCAGAGGGGAAAGGCCACCTATCCATCGGTCCATGGGTTACCAAAGGCAAGGGAGATGGCGCTCGAGGCGGTGGACGGGGCCCTGGAGGCAATCAAGATCTTTGATGACAGGGCGGATCCCTTGAGGCATATTGCAAAATACATCATTGAAAGAAAGAAATAATGGAAGACGAAAAAGCATATCCCCTGTTGGGCCGCATTGACGGCCCGGCAGACCTGAAAAAGCTCTCCATGGAGGAGATGGAACTCCTGGCCGTGGAGCTTCGGCGCAAGATTGTGGAAACCGTGTCAAAGACAGGCGGCCACCTGGCTCCCAACCTGGGTTCGGTTGAGCTGACAATGGCCCTCCACTACGTGTTTAATGCTCCGGACGACAAGATCATATGGGATGTGGGGCACCAGGCATATACCCACAAACTCCTCACGAGCCGGAGGGATCGTTTTCACACGATTCGGACACACGGCGGCATCAGCGGGTTTCCAAAGACGGAAGAAAGCCCCTTTGACACCTTTAACACCGGGCACAGCAGTACGTCCATCTCCGCCGGCCTGGGCATTACCACCGCAAAGGGTCTCAAGGGCGAGAAGAGCCGTGTCATCTGTGTCATCGGGGATGGATCCCTGACGGCGGGTCTGGCCTTTGAAGGCCTGAACCAGGCAGGGCACACGGAAAAAGACCTCATTGTGGTGTTGAACGATAATGCCATGTCCATCGCCCCCAATGTGGGCGCATTCTCCTCCTTTGTGAGCCGTAAGATGACCGGGCGGCGCTTTGTCTACTTCAGAAAAGAACTCCACAATTTCCTGGCCTCCATCCCCGGAGTGGGTGAGAACATTCTCAACCTGGTGCGAAGAAGCGAGGACTCCTTCATCACCTTTTTCACGCCGGGCATGCTGTTTGAGGCATTCAAGTTCAAATATGTCGGGCCCATTAACGGTCATCGGCTTGACCAGCTCATCGAGACATTCAACAACACCAGCCACCTGGAAGGTCCCGTACTGGTACACGTCATGACCACCAAGGGGAAGGGGTATGGTCCTGCTGAAAAGGATCCTGCCCACTACCACGGTGTGGGCAGCTTTGAGGTCTCGACCGGCTCTCCGGCCAAAAAGGCCAAAAAGGCGCCCCCCTCATACACCGATGTCTTTGGAGAGACCATGGTGGACCTGGGCAAAAGGGACAAGAGGCTGTTTGCCATCACTGCGGCCATGCCCGAGGGGACAGGTCTCAACGCCTTTGAGGACGCATACCCTGAACGTTTTGTGGACGTAGGTATCGCAGAGCAGCACGCCGTCACCTTTGCTGCAGGGCTCGCGACCGAAGGGTATCGACCGGTGGTGGCTATTTATTCCACCTTCCTCCAGAGGGCTTATGATCAGATCATTCACGACGTCTGCCTTTCCAATCTGCCCGTTGTCTTCTGTATTGACCGGGGCGGTCTGGTGGGCGAGGATGGTCCGACACACCACGGCCAGTTTGACGTGACCTTCCTCAGGAGCCTGCCCAATATGACCTTTATGTCGCCCAAGGACGAAAACGAACTGCGGCACATGCTCTATACCGCTCTCAAACAACCCGGCCCTGTCGCCATCAGGTATCCCCGGGGTAATGGCCAGGGTGTTCCGATTGATAAGACCTACAAAGAGATACCCATTGGGAAGGCGGAATTCCTCAGACCGGGCAAAGACATCCTCATCATTGCCCTGGGCAGCATGGTCGCCCCTGCCATGGAAGCGGCCCTTCGACTGGAGGACGAGGGTATTTCCGCGGGGGTGGTGAACTGCCGCTTTGTAAAACCCCTGGACCGGGGAATCCTGGAACCGTCCCGTGAAGCAGGTCGTGTTCTGGTGGTGGAAGAGAATATCGCACAGGGGGGACTTGGGGGGGCCGTGCTGGAGCTTCTCAGTGAGATGCAGGTTCAGGATGTCCAGGTGAAAAGGCTGGGCCTTCCGGACCGGTTCATCGAGCACGGGCCGGGAGACCTGCTGAGAGAGCTGTGCGGTCTTGACGCTCCAGGTATCGTGAAGGAGGCAAGGGATTTCTGCCGCCGGAATGAAGAAAGATAAACAGCGACTCGATCTCCTGCTCGTTCAAAAGGGCCTGGCCGAAAGCCGCGAAAAGGCCAAGGCCATGATCATGGCGGGCCTTGTGGAGGTCAACCGGATCCTCATAGACAAACCCGGCCATTCCGTACCCACCGCATCCACTATTTCCCTGAAGCAGGGCATTCCACCCTACGTGAGCCGGGGCGGCCTCAAGCTCGAGGCTGCCCTTGACGGCTTTTCCCTCGATGTGGCGGACATGACCCTGTTGGATGTCGGGGCCTCCACAGGGGGGTTCACGGATTGTCTGCTCCAGCGCGGGGCCAAAGAGATCATCGCCATTGATGTGGGATATGGCCAGTTGCACTGGAAGCTCAGGCAGGATCCCAGGGTGCGGGTCCTGGAAAAGACCAATATCCGCTATCTGAAGCCCCGGGATCTTGATGTAACCGCCCACGGGGCGGTTATTGATGTCTCCTTTATCTCCCTCAAAAAAGTGCTTCCGCCGATCTCAGCGCTTCTTCCTGCCCGGGCCTTTGTTCTGGCCCTCATTAAGCCCCAGTTTGAGGTGGGAAAGGGCGAGGTCGGGAAGGGGGGAGTTGTCCGGGATCCCGCGCATCATGAGAAGGTCATCAAAGAGCATCCCCTCGCCAATTCTGGGACCCAAGGGAAATCGGGAATTCTTTATCCATGGTAGCCGTTAAAACCCGGGGACCTGAGAGGGCATAGCACGGTATAAGGGTCCCCTAATGAACGCATCTGCTCATACGGATAATGCAAACATCACTGCATGGTGCTGCGATAATCCGGGGGGCCCAAAGTGAATTGAGGTACGCATGAAATGCCTAAAGTTTTCGTGTTTTCAGACTTTCGTGCTCCTGTCGCGGCATCTTGTCACGCCGTAGCCTTGGCGAAGGCGGAAGCCTTCGGGCGACGCCGGATTCGTGATTATTACTTTAGCTCACTTTATCACTTAAAGTTTCTTAAAAACATGAGGCGCATTATGGATAGAGAGCAACTGGACAGTATTTTCATGCCCTATGAAAAAACCCTTCGGGCCCAGGAGAAATTTCGGAAAAGACTTGGTGTCAAAGAAGTGGAACAGCCAACCTATGAACAGTATATCACCGGGTCCATCAAGCGTTTTGATGCCACGAAAAATGCCTTTAAGCTCCTGCAGACCGACGATCCATCGGGTGAGGATTTCCGGAACAGTTTCAAGAAAAAAACGGGGGACGATAACTGGACGACCGCCCTCCCATACAGCGACCTGGAGCCCGGTTACCGTATCGGACAGAGCCTTGCCGCGGCAAGCTGGAGGATGTGTCAGGACTACCACCCGGAGAACCTGCCCGTGACACCGCCCGAGGGGCGGTTTGAGGTCAATGACAGGGCATGGATGTCCCGGCTCATCAAAAAGGTGGGCCTGATGTTCGGGGCCGACCGGGTCCATATCGCCAGGGTGGATCAGCGCTGGGTCTACGAGGGAATAGACATCCCACAGGAATTTGTCATCATGGTGGTCGTGCAGCACCGGCCTACTCTGCTCGATACAGCGCCGTCCCATTTTTCCTGGGCATCGGCTACGGATGCCTACGCACGCCTGAAATACATCACGACCCATTTATCCGATTTTATCTGTGGGCTCGGATATCCGGCCCAATACCGTGAAACCCTGGGCTGGGGTCCGGAAATGCTGGTGGTTCCATCCGCTATCGATGCGGGCATCGGGGAGTTCGCGCGAACGGGCCGCGTGCTTTCCCCGGAATACGGGATAAACATGCGTATCAAGCCCATCACCACGGACCTGCCCCTGGAAGTGGATAAACCCATATCGTTTGGCGTGCACGACTTTTGTATGGCCTGTGAAAGCTGTGCCACTTACTGCCCGTCAAATGCCGTGCCCTTTGGAGAGCCTGAAGAGGAACCACCCAACCTCCTGTTTCACAATCCGGGCTATAAAAAATGGTATATTCATGCGGATCGCTGTCTCACTTTTTGGGCCGCCAACAAAAAAGAATGGCTCAG